>NZ_JBGSUU010000018.1:0-56144 GCF_041753295.1 Geminocystis sp. | reverse complement strand
CAAGTTACGAGCGATCGCTCGTCGGCTCTGGTACACAGCACGCCTCTGTGATAATTTAAGAGAGTAATAAAGATACGTGCGCGTAGCGTGCCTTCGGCATCACCTTATCTAAAAATCATACTTTAATTCAGCAACGCCACTTTGTGAAATTGCTTCTGCATAGGTGGCATCTTTGCAACTATCGGGTAAATTAAGAGAAGAAGTTTTATAAGTTTGTAGGTAAGCCGAGGCGATCGCCTTTCCAGCTTCTACATCCACAGAATCAAAGAGACGCTGTTTAACAATATTATAAATTTCGACATCGGTACTAGTGGTTAAAATCCGTTCCTGACGGGCAGAAGCACTAAGTAACTCTTTTAACTCATTGGTTTCATCGGCAAAAGTATCGCTACTAGAAGCTAAAGAATAGACTAACACAAGGTTATTAGTCGCCGAAGCCAAATCCATTAAAGAGAATAAAAAGTTAACCACCTGTTTAGCGAGGTTACTGTCTTCGACTTTTTTACCCCTTGCCATACTCAAATAACGGGCAATTTCATCTAAGATAATGACGGTGGGTTTATCTTTGATTAAGACTTCCATTACCGAAGTGCCAGGGCTTAAAAAAGTAAGATCGCTTTTTTGCAATAATTGATAACCTTCCACACCGCCAATTTGATAAGCAATTTCCCCCCAAAGACTATAAGTTGTTACTCCAGTATCTTGATGAATAACTCCATTCTGGGCATCTAAATCCCGCCCATCGATGGCGGCGACTTGTATGGCTTGAGTGGGTATAATATCTAAATCAGTAAATCTCTCTAAACCCTCAATGTTACGCCCAGATTTAGCAATATGCCAGATAGCGATTTCATCATGGGTTTTACCACCGCCAAAACTGGTTTCTAACCGTAAAATGGGTGAACCGCTACTATACGCACTCAAACGGGTAAACACTTCTCGAATAAGGGTTTTAATGCCATCGGTGGGAAAAGTATTGGCAAAAAATAAGTCTGGATTTTGATATACTTGAGGTGCTTTTCCTTCTACCACTGATTTTAATTTAGCGGCAAAAAGGTCTAACTGTAAATCTCCTGACAAAATTTCTTGTCTGGGGTAGCAAGTTTTAAAAACGGAGTTGAGCATTTTTGACCTTAAAATTAGTAGAGAGTGAAGAAAGATAGACTAGACATATATTTATCAGTTCAATTCTCATCATTTATGCAAGAAAAGCAAAAAAATACTATACATTTCATTATATCTTCAAAAATTAATATAATTACCGCCAACCTCTTGAGCATATAATGAGCCGTATTACGTCTCATGGGAACGTTGTCCTTATTTAATTCAAAACAAAAAATCAATCTTTGTTTTATTCGACTAATCTTAAAAAGATTGACATCTCATATATCGATGATAAGTACATCATAGATACCAAATGGATTCTATAGACTCATCATTTGCATTTCACTTGTACCCTGACACTTTTTCAAGGAATAATTTATCACGAACAGAAGTAATAAAGACAAAATTTTTATTCCTCAAAACAAGGAGAAATTAATACATAGGGTTGGACAATAATTGTATTAAATTTATAATTTTGATTTTGATTCCACAAACTTAGTTGTTGAGGGGAAGGTTTTTGAATAAGTTGTTCACTAATCCAATTTTGCACTAAACTTGTTTTATCTTTAGCGATGGCGCATCCCACTTCGATTAAATCTAAATTACTATCAACTACAATTAAGACATCTCTTTGAGCGTGAGTAACTAAATCTTGCCAATCCATTGGCGCAATTTGCTCTTTTAACTGTGTTTTTAAGTCTGACATTAGATGATCTGATATTTATTTTACTCTCACTTATTGTATCGAAAGGGAAAATAAAAAGTCAAAAATTGTTAATTGCTAATTGCTTTGTTAATGGCTAAAAATTATTTCCAGCCTTTATCCGCTTGAGAAAGAACATAAGTAGCTACATCTTCAACTTGCTCTGCCGTAATGTTTTTAAATGCTGGCATTGCTGCTTTACCTTTCATTATTTGAGTTTTGATTTTTTCGATGTCATACATTTCGTATTTTTCTAAATCAGCTTTTTGTAAAGTTTTCGCTGCATTAACAACATTTCTTCCTCCCATATGGCAAGACGCACAATTAGCACTAAAAACCGCAGCTCCTTTTACAGCATCTCCAGCCCATGCGGGTGTACTAAAACTGAAAGTAGCAACAGTAATTAATAACAATACCAAACTAATAATTTTTTTCATGTTCTAATTTTTTTAATGATTCTCATATTTGATCTTCCTCAATTTGTTTTTTATTGTCAAATGACAGCTTGTCAAAGTTGGTTACATTTCTTCATCATTGGGAATTTTCCCCTCAAGTTCTTTATAACAAGCAACTTTTAGTGATAGTTGATCGTCAGAGAGAGATATTACGATCATCCGTTAAAATAAAGATTAGAATTGATTATTTATGACCCATTTTACAAGTATGAAAGCCGTTAAAACTATGTTAAAACCTAGAAAAATTTTTTACTCGTCATTAATAGCAATATCTTTATTTTCTCCAGTTATGATCAATATATTGACCAATTTTGATTTTAACCAAGCAAAAGCGCAATCCGCTATACCAAAACAACCCTTAACAGTACGTTCAGATGTACAAGAAGCTAATTCCGAAACGGGAGTTATTACCGCTAGGGGAAATGTTTATATTAATTATCCAGCAAGGGATCTTCAAGCAACCTCTGCTCAAGCACAATATTTTAGTAGAGAAAGAAGATTAGTGTTAAATGGAAATGTTTATGTGTTACAAGAAGGTAACACCATGAGAGCAGAAACCATGACTTATTTAATTGATGAAGGACGTTTTATTGCTACTCCCGAAACAAAACAACAAGTAGAATCCGTTTATTTAGTAGATGAAACAGAAAATAAATAAATCCTATAGAAAATAGTGAATAGTTTATAATGATTAATTGCTAATGCCTATATGCTAATTGTTAAATGAAGTTACTGTTAGAGAATGTCCATAAATTTTACGGCAAAAGATGTATTGTTAATCGAGTTAATGTTAAAGTTTCTCAAGGAGAAATAGTCGGTTTATTAGGTCCTAATGGAGCAGGAAAAACCACAACATTTTATATTGCTACGGGATTAGTTAAACCCAATGAAGGTAATGTTTATCTCGATGAACAAGATATTACGAAATTACAACTTAATGAAAGAGCAAAATTAGGTATCGGTTATTTAACCCAACAAGCTAGTATTTTTAGAAATTTGAGTGTTAAAGATAATATAAGGTTGGTTTTAGAGCAAACTAATTTATCTAGTCGTTTTCAAAAAATGCGTTTAGATCAGTTAATTGGGGAGTTTCGCTTAGAAAAAGTAATTGATACCCAAGGCTCTCAAGTTTCTGGAGGTGAAAGACGCAGAACCGAGTTAGCAAGGGCTTTAGCGGTGGGCAAAGAAGGACCTAAATTTCTCTTATTAGATGAACCTTTTGCAGGAGTAGATCCCATTGCCGTATCTGAAATACAAGAAATCATTGGAGGATTAAAAAATCAAGGAATGGGTATCTTAATCACAGATCATAATGTTCGAGAAACATTAGCAATTACGAGCAGATCTTATATTATGAGAGAAGGGCAAATATTAGCCTCAGGTACAGGAGAAGAACTTTACAATAACCCCCTCGTTAGACAATACTATTTAGGAGATAATTTTCAAGCCTAAAACCATGGAAAAAGAACCAAAATTTCAACTATCTTTACCACAAATATCGGTCATGGATCGGTATATTATGACGGAGTTGTTATTACCTTTCTTGTTTGGTATTGGTTTATTTACCTCTTTAGGTTTATCCATCGGTACTTTATTTGAATTAATTCGCAAAGTCACAGAATCAGGTTTATTATTTAGCGTTGCCATCAAAATTTTACTCTTAAGGATGCCTGAGTTTATCGCTTTAGCTTTTCCTATGTCCGTATTATTAGCAACTTTAATGGCTTATAGCCGTCTTTCTAGTGACAGTGAAATTATTGCTTTGCGCAGTATCGGTATTAATATTTATCGGTTAATCATACCAGCGATTATTTTGAGTTTAATTGTCACTGGATGTACTTTTTTTATTAATGATGTCGTCACCCCTAACGCTAATAGACAAGCTACTTTGACGCTACAAAAAGCTCTCAATCGAGTCCGACCCACTTTTAAAGATCGCAATATTCTTTATCCTGAATACAAAACCGTTACCTATGAAGATGGCAGTACTCACTCGGTTTTAGTCAGGTTATTTTATGCAGAAGAATTTAACGGAGAACAAATGAAGGATTTAACGATTTTAGATCTTTCTCGTAAAGGTGTAAATCAGATTCTTACCTCTCAAACCGCTACTTGGAATATGTCAGAAAATGTCTGGGATTTTTTCAATGGTACAATTTATCTTATTTCTCCTGACGGTGGCTATCGTAATATTGTTCGTTTTGAACATCAGCAATTGGCATTATCTCGCGCACCTCTGGACTTAGCACAACGCCCTCTTAGTTATAATGAAATGAGTATTGCTCAAGCTAGAGAACATTTAACCATCGTCAAATTAGAAGCTAATGAGAAAGAAATTCGCAAACTTTTAGTAGCAATTCAAGGTAAAATTTCCTTGCCTTTTGTTTGTGTTGTTTTTGGTATTGTTGGTGCTTCATTAGGCATTCGTCCCCAAAATACCAATAAAGCCACCAGTTTTGGTATTTGTGTAGGTTTAATCTTTTCCTATTATTTACTATCTTTTGTCAGCGAATCTTTAGGAGTTTGGGGTATTGTTACCCCTTTTATGGCGGCATGGTTGCCTAATTTCTTAGGCTTCGGTATAGGTACATGGTTATTAATTCAATCCGCTAAATAGGTTTCAGCTGACAGGTTGCAGGTTGCAGGTTGCAGGTTAACAATTTCTTTGTTTAGATCAATTAATTACTTAATTTAATTTTGATAAAATCAATTTGAACAACTTGTTTACTAATTCTTTACTTGATACCTAACACCCTTTCCGAAATCTTATCTTAAATGATAATTTTATGTCGAACTGAGGTAGTTATGAGTCGTCAGCTTTAACCAAATACCTGATACCAAATACCAAATACCTGATACTTTTTGAGCAACCTCTAATTATTCAATGGCTTTTTTGAGACTTGCGCATAAACTAGCAACATCTTCTAAACCTTGTTGATGATTATTGTTATTGAGTTTTTTTACAAAAGCACTCCCGACAATTACTCCATCTGCTCCCCATTGTTTCATCTGAGTAGCCTGTAATGGTTCAGAAATTCCAAAGCCAACGCCAATCGGTTTATCTGTCACAGTTTTTAATTTACTAATTAAATCTTCTACCCGACTTTCTACTTGCGATCGCATACCAGTAACTCCAGTAACACTAACTAAATAGATAAAACCCTGAGATTTTGCGGCAATTTGTTTGATTCTTTCTATGGGGCTAGTGGGTGCAACTAATAAAGTTACTTCTATACCTTTGTCTTGAGCAATATTTAAAAAATTTTCTGCTTCTTCTAAGGGTAAATCGGGCACAACTAAACCTTTAACCCCAGCATCGGCAATAGTGGTAAGGAAATTTTCCATTCCTCGATAAAAAATCGGATTGTAATAAGTGAATAAAATAATGGGAATATCAAGATCAGATGGAACAGTTTTAACTATATTAAGAACATCATCTAAAGATACGCCATGTTTTAAAGCACGAGTAGCGGCCGCTTGAATTACAGGACCATCCGCTAAAGGATCGGAATAAGGTACACCTAATTCAATCATATCCGCCCCGTTATCTGCTAGGATTTTGATGGCCTTAATAGTTGTTTCTAAATCGGGATCTCCAGCAGTAATAAAAGGAATTAAGGCACATTGAGAGTGTTTTTTAAGTTGTGCAAAACGTTGAGAAATTGAGGTCATTTTTGATGTATAAATAGTAATGGATAATCGATAATTAATGTTTAAATAGTTGGATTTTTTCTTATTCTTTTTCAGCCATTAATTGTTCAATTTCTTCGGGAGACATTTTCTCTAATTGTTTCGCAAAAAAAGCGTCTTCATAATCTTTCACTTGTTTATGATAAGTCATATCATTAGTAAAAACTCGGAATAAATAAGTTGTTATCCAGCCAATTAAACCCACGACTAATAATACTTGACTCCAAATTCCAGCAGTAGCTGCTTCTATACCTAAAAATTGAAAAATAATATAAGCTAAACCACCAATCAAAAATACCACCAAAGCGATTAAAATTGCATCTATTCTTCTCATAATTAAATCAATGTTATAGGATTATTTCAGCTTTTTTATAATTAGCTTAATTGACGACGATGAGGACGAAAATTGAGAAATGGACTTAATAATAACATACCCGGAAAAGAAAAGAATACCATAAAATACATAAAACCACGTTCAAAAGAACTAGCTACATACCAACGCTTATTGAGATAAAAATAAACCATAGCAGGAAGTATTAATAAATACAAACCACTAAGACTTAAATATAATAAAGCGGTAATAATAGTTTCTAAGTCTATATTTTCAATGTTTAATAAGTTTTCCATAATTGCTGGTTTTTCATTCAAATTTTGTTTCTCTTTCTACATTACTATAAATTAAGTCTTTGGTGAAGTTAGGTTTTTGGAAAAAATAATCGAGATTCGAGAAGATTTATTTTGAGAAGATTTATTTTGATACCAGAAAAAAAATCCTAAACCTAAGCAGATTATAAATGCAATTATGATAATTTTTGATTTATCAAGGGCAAAATTTACTTTATTCTCATTGCTAATATTATCGGGTTTTTCGATGTTAATTTTTCCTTGGGGTTTTGGTAAATTTGGGATTATTTCCTGTAAGTATTCCCAAGATAATGGACTTTCATATTCTTCTGGCTTTTTTTCTTCTAACTGACAATAAACTAAACCAATAGTAACGTTATCATGACCATTTTTATTGATACCGATATTCAATATTTTTTTAGCGGCATCTTCTATGGTAATTTCTCCTTTGATTATTGGTATTATTTCTGAAGTCCAATACTGTTCAACTCGATCAAAATCAGATAATCCATCTGAACATAATAAGAATACACAATCTTCATCTAGTACAAATCGCCTTATATGTACTTTTAGTTTTTGAGAAGAATTCATCCCCAATGCTTGTAATAATGCCCCTGTTTGGGGATTTTTCACTACTTCACGATAAAAACCATAGCCTAATCGTGTTTCTCTAGTGGCTAAATCATCATCTACTGTTACTTGATGGCAACTATCCGATGTTATCCAGTAAATTCGAGAGTCTCCCACATGAGAAAGATATACTTCATGAGCGATCGCCATAGTAATAACAACCGTAGTTCCCATGCGTTGCCTTTCATGACGTTTTTCAGTGTTATTAATTTGATTAATTTTATCATTAGCTTTTTTGACAGCATTATGGATTTTTTCAGCATCAATTAAAGGAGTCCAATGTTTATTTTGGAGAGTTTCCTTGAGAGTTTTTTTATAATCATTTTCTAATTCTTTTTGGATAATTTCAATAGCTAAATTAGAAGCAACTTCACCTGCTTCTTGGCCACCTAAACCATCACAAACTATTGCCAGAGTATCAATACCAGATCTTGTTTCTTTTAAAATATTAGTCTCAGGATAACAAGCATCTTCATTATTACCTCTTTTTTTTCCTGCATCTGTAGCAGTAATTATTTGATATTTTCGCCGATAAAAATTATTACCTAAAAGATATAAAACTTGATCAAGAATTGCTAATATTTTAGTAGGAGTTTTAATTAAATTTTCTTGTAAAGATAAAATAATGTTACTAATAATATCTTGAATTAAAGGATTTAAGTAAGGAATCCAATGAGACCATAAATCAGCTAAATCTTTTAAATTAGGATTATTTTCATTATCGTCACTGGTTAACTCTATTAATTTGACGATGCCACCACTAACTCGAATATTATTAGGTTTAAAGAAACTAGATAAAACTTTTTGTTTTGCTAAGGGTTTCCACAATATCACCATTTGCCATAACCAATTTACCTGCCTTAAAGTAGAGGCTTTTTCAAAACTCGATTCAATGGTAGCGAATAAATTAGGATAAATTAAATGACCTTTGTCATCTATGGGTACACTTTCATATTCTAAAAGTAAAGCAGAGTATTGTTGATCAACATAACCATAAATTTGAGGTATATGGAGACGATGAGAAAAAAGTTTTAAATAGCAAGTAATTTCTTCCGATACACTATCGGGCAAAATCGGTAATAAATCTGGTTTAGTATCAATGACAATATCAGGATGACATAACAAAAAACGATCTTCGATTAATTCACCGATATGATATTCTTTAGCTAAAGTTCCGTGAATTCGCAGATAACGTTTAACCACTGGAATATGACAACGAGAACAAAAAGTATCTTCTAAAAGATTCAATGTTTTACATCTTTTATTAACACATCTGATTTTTGAAGTCGTTTTAGTCATAATTCAGATTTTGAGATTCAATGGGAAGGTTAAGTTTTAATTAAAACAACAAGTTACTATTATCATATCTTCTATGTTTCCTTTCACGATCATTAAATATAAAGAGAATCAAATTTTAAAGATCAAAAACCGAAATAACGTTATTAAAATATATCAAACCGCTTTTATTCATAAAAAAATCCCCAACTAATTGCGTTAAGCATCTCATCAAAAAAGAGAAGTTGGGGAGTTTATTATATACAAAAAAAAGTCAAAAATTAACCTTTCCAGTTAGCCGCAACGACTTCAGCCAAGTCCACAACTCTCTGAGAATAACCCCATTCGTTATCATACCAAGCGACAACTTTAATCATATCTCCAGCCATTACCATAGTTAAATTAGCATCAACCACAGAGGATACATCACTACCACGATAATCAGAGGAAACTAAAGGTAATTCGTTATAACCTAAAATACCTTTTAATTCTCCTTCAGCCGCTTCTCTAAGTACATCATTAACTTGTTCGGCAATGGTGCTTTTTTCCACTTGTACAACTAAATCCACAATGGAGACGTTAGGAGTAGGTACTCTTAAAGCGATACCGTTTAATTTTCCTTTCAATTCAGGTAATACTAAAGCCACTGCTTGAGCTGCCCCTGTGCTTGTAGGTACAATGTTAATTGCTGCTGCACGAGCGCGACGTAAATCACGGTGACTAGCATCTAATAAACGTTGATCTCCTGTGTAACTATGAGTAGTTGTCATTGTACCTTTAATGATACCGAAACTTTCATGAAGTACTTTAGCGATAGGAGCTAAACAGTTGGTAGTACAACTAGCATTACTAATAACATTATATTTATCGTGACTATAATCTTTGTGGTTAACACCAACAACATAAGTTCCTATATTAGCACCTTTACCCGGAGCGGTAATTAAGACTTTTTTTGCTCCTGCTTGAATATGTTTAGATGCACCTTCATCGGTAATAAAAACACCAGTGGATTCAATAATTAAGTCCACACCCCAATCAGCCCAAGGTAAGTTAAGAGGGTTACGATCAGAAACACATTTAATAGTTTTACCGTTGACAATTAAGGAATTTTCGTCTGCTTTAATATCAGCATCTAATCTTCCTAACATTGAATCATATTTTAATAAATGTGCATTAGTTTTAGGATCTGAAGTGTCATTAATACCTACTAATTCTAAACCACTATTCTCACGGCCTAACAAACAACGCAAAAAGTTACGACCAATACGCCCGAAGCCATTAATAGCTACTCTAACCACAGTTTATTTCCTCTGTTAATTTAAACTAAATAAAGTAAATTTTTCTAATGTGCCTAATCATATCGTAAAGATTGTACAATTTCATACCCATTTTTTGTTTTTTTTTGCTAGGATTTTGTAGATACATATTATTACCCTATATTTCATCAACTCTTGTCTCTGATAAGTTATGATTTCGAGACATCTTAACCATGACAGAAAAAATACCTACGACATAAAGTTATAATGGAATGTTGGCAAAAAAATATTAGCTATTAGCCAATTAATTTTTATAGTAAATAGTAAATTTAAAATTCTGGTTATGACTCAAGATATTCGCATTTTAATGTGCGCCCCCGATCACTACGATGTTGATTATGTGATCAATCCTTGGATGGAAGGTAATATACATAAATCTAGTCGAGAACGTGCAGTAGAACAATGGGAAAAACTTTATCACATCATTAAAGAATACGCTATTGTTGATTTAGTTGCCCCTCAAAAAGGCGTTCCTGACATGGTATTTACCGCTAATGCTGGTTTAGTCTTAGGAGATAATGTTGTCTTAAGTCGATTTTATCATCCTGAAAGACAAGGAGAAGAGCCTTTTTTTAAAAAATGGTTTGAAGAAAATGGTTTTAATGTCTATGAATTGCCCAAGGATTTACCCTTTGAAGGAGCAGGAGACGCTTTATTTGATAGAGAAGGACGTTGGTTGTGGGCAGGTTATGGTTTCCGCTCAGAATTAGATTCTCACCCATATATCGCTAAATGGTTAGATACAGAAGTTTTATCTTTACGGTTAATGGATAATCGTTTTTATCATTTAGATACTTGTTTTTGCCCTTTAACTAACGGTTACTTACTCTATTATCCTCCCGCTTTTGATAGTTATTCTAATGCACTTATCGAAATGCGTGTACCTGAAGAAAAACGCATTATTGTAGAAGAAGCCGATGCCGTGAACTTTGCTTGTAATACTGTTAACATTAATGATGTGGTGATCATGAATAAAATCACCCCTGATTTAGAAAAACGGATTACGGAAAAAGGCTTTACGGTTATTCAAACTCCTTTAACGGAATTTTTGAAAGCAGGGGGGGCAGCAAAATGTCTGACTTTAAGAGTAACTGAACCCATTATGGAGGACGTTCATGCTAACGTCAGCGTCACCAGTCGTGTTATTAAATTGGAAGGACATTTACTCGATAGCGGCTTAATGAATCGTGCTTTAGATGTAGTTATTAAAGAAGGCGGAAGTTTTAAAGTTCTTAATTTTGACTTAGGAGTGGAAAGACAAAGCCCCTCCACTGCGGAAGTTCGTATCTCTGCACCTTCTATGACTGTCATGGAAGATATTGTTAGTCTTTTAATTGATTTAGGTGCGGTTTCTATTCCTGAAAAAGAATCCGATGCAAATCTTCAAACCGTTGTCAAATCAGGGGTTTCTCCCGATGATTTTTATATTACGAATATTTACCCCACAGAAGTAAGAATCAACGGTTATTGGGAAAAAGTCACGAATCAACGCATGGATGGTGCTATCGTGATTAAAGAAAGTGAAGAAGGTATTACGGCTACTTGTAAATTACTCCGTGACTTGGAAGTAGGAGAAAAAGTTGTTGTTGGTATTGATGGCATTCGCACCATCAGATCTCCTCAATCAAGAGAACAAAGAAACCAACCTCAAGAATTTAGCTTTATGAGTGGCGGTGTTTCTAGTGAAAGACGAGTAGAATTATTAGTTGAACAAATTGCTTGGGAAATACGTCATATTCGTGATCAAGGAGGAAAAGTAGCTGTAGTAGCTGGACCTGTAGTTATTCATACTGGAGGTTCTGAGCATCTTTCTCGTTTAATTCGTGAAGGTTATGTTCAATGTTTATTAGGAGGAAATGCCATCGCTGTTCATGATATGGAACAATCTATCATGGGAACTTCTTTAGGGGTAGATATGCGTAAAGGTACTCCCGTTAGAGGCGGTCATCGTCATCACCTAAATGTAATCAATTCAGTTCGTCGGGTGGGAAGTATTGCTGAAGCAGTAAACCAAGGTATCGTAACCAAAGGTATTATGTATGAATGTGTAAAAAATGACGTACCTTTTAGTTTAGCAGGTTCAATTCGTGATGATGGTCCGTTGCCTGATACCCAAATGGATTTAATTAAAGCACAAGAAGATTATTCTCGTCTATTGAAAGGTACTGATATGATTATCATGCTTTCTACTATGTTGCATTCCATCGGCGTAGGAAATATGACACCAGCAGGGGTAAAAATGATCTGTGTGGACATAAACCCAGCAGTAGTAACCAAATTAAGTGATCGTGGTTCGGTAGAATCCGTGGGAATTGTTACTGATGTTGGCTTATTCTTAAGTTTATTAGTACAACAATTAGACAAACTAACTAATCGTTATGAATTAATTAATAGTTACTAATTATTGATCATGAATGAGGAATGAGGAATGATTAATTCTTTATTCTTCATTATTGGTTAAAGACTTTTCAAAATCCATTCTTTGTTCAGCATTTCTCAAAAAATAACCACTCATCATTGCCGAAGCTAATAGTCTTCCTAAATTTTCTCTGTTAGTGTTAATCATCACGCCAAAATGTTCTGAAGGTAAAGTGCCTAACATTCCCATAATATTGCGTTCCATAACCTGAAATACTTCTTGAGATTGAGGTTTAGAAAGCTGATTGATGGTTTCTGGATTTAAAGACTGTAGATAATCTAAAAAATTATTATTATCTTCCGATGGATTAAAAAATTTATTCTGGGGATTTTTTTTATAATTCATAGTTTTTTCTCCTTAAAATATTATTTCATCTAAAAAGTATTAAGTTGACGTATCATAAAGGTTTAAAAAAGATTTTCTGAAAATTTAGACTGATGATTATAGCGTTTTTAATAACAGCAATAATCTTTTCTATGTTTATTATCATTATTTCTTCTTTGTGAAAATCTCATATAGATTAATTTATCAAATTAACTCATTATTTTCTTTGAGTAAAACCGAATTTTTAAGACAGTTTTTTCGTCATTTAAAGTTAAACAATTTCTCGTTTCATTCTCTCTAAAGTTAAGTTCATTTGTTGGAACATTTGTTCAGGAGTTGTCCCAAATTGATTTAATTGAGTCTTAAGTTGTTCAATAGTCATTTTAGCCATAAAATCTTCAGATAACTCAAATCTTTTCATAAAAATACGATAACGATCCATCATATTTTCCATTCTTTCAATAAAGATTTTTTTTCCTTCCCGATCAAATTTACCAAATTCAGTGCCTAATTGAGTTAATGACTGATAATCTTCAAATAACTGTTTAGCTTCTTGTTGAACTACTTCTGAATCAAAAAATCCCATTTTGCCCTCATTTTCACAGTATATGTTTATTATATAAAATAAATTTTATCTTTTATTAATTATAAAATTATCTACATTATCTGAAAATACGGATTTCCGTAACCTAAAATAACTATGTTATCTAAATCTATTAATTTTTTAAATCAACCAAAAAACAGAATATTGACGATTATTTTAGCGTTTGTTGGTACAGTAACCCCCGTAGTTGGCTTACATAAATTTTATTTAAAACAACCTTTATGGGGAGTAATTTATTTTCTTCTTAGTTGGCAAAGTCCTATTGCTCGTATTGCTTGTGCCATCGATATGGTATTATACTTGGTGCAAGATGTTGAAAAATTTAATTTACGTTTTAACTCTAATGATATTACCGAAACAGAGAATATAATCACAAATCCTCAACAAGTAGCGGAAATTGGCACGGCATTAAGAGAATTAGAAAAATTGCGTCAAGAAGGTTTAATTTCAGAGTATGAATTTGAGCAAAAACGTCGTCAATTATTAGTTTAATTAGGGTGTGGATGATGGCAAGTTTAAGGTATCAGGTATTAGGTGTCAGGTTTTAAAGAATGAATTTATAGACTATTCAACATTCTTCCTAACTCCTATCCGTCTTTCTTTTTTCCTTGAAATCGATATTTCCATTCAGTAGAACTACGCAAAGCAATCCATAATAAAATCATAGCAATTAAACCTCCATTTTCGGGAGCTTGTAAGGCAAAAATTACTAAAATTGCGGATAAAAAATCTTCTAAAAAGATAAAAATAATCGGAATTTTACCTAAGCGAAAAAACCATCCTACTTGTACCAATTTTAAAACTAAAGCTAATAAACCTCCCACTAATCCTAATAACCATAATGGTGTAATTTTTACGCCAATTACATTAGCAACTCCCACGGACATTAATCCGCCCACTAAAGGACTAAATATTAACTGTATAATTTGTACAATGCGTAAACCGATAATTTTTTTTGTGCCTAATAATTCAAAAAGTGACCAACTTGTTAACACTCCAATAATTATTTGCGGATTTAAAGAGGACAAAAGAGGAATATTGCTCCATAATTGATCAAGACGTACCATGCCAATAATCAATAACGGTAATCCTATTCTCATACCTCCGGCCGCCGATGCTGATAGTATCGCCAAAATTTGAATGATGGATAAATGTTCTATAATCACAAGTAAAAGAATTAAAAATTAAGTTTAACAATACTTTTATTAACAAAATAATCTACTTATAAATTAATTATTTTTATTAAAAATATCTTAGTGAAAAATGAATCATAATCAGAAAATTAACTTGGCAATTACTTTAGGAGATCCTGCTAGTATTGGTTCAGAAATTATCTTAAAAGCCTTAAATAATTTTATTTTTTCTCCTGAAGTAAATATCACTATTATTGGTTCTCGAATTTGTTTAGAAAAGGCATATTATGACTTACAAACTAAAACTAATGTTAATCTAGCACATCCTGATAAATTAAATTTAGTTGATATAAATACATCTTGTGATTTTATTTGGGGTAAGGGTAATGCTGACACGGGAAAAGCTAGTTTTTTATATTTAGAAAAGGCGATCGCATTGACTTTAGAGGGTAAATTTGATGGTATCGTCACAGCGCCTATTGCAAAGTCTTTATGGCAAAAAGCAGGTTATAATTACCTGGGGCAAACAGAAGTATTAGCACAAAAATCAGGAGTTGATAAATTTGCCATGATGTTTGTGGGTAAATCTCCTTATACTGGTTGGATGTTACGCACCCTTTTAGCTACAACTCATATTCCTTTAAAAGCTGTTGCTGATACCATAAACCCTGATTTACTTGACTCAAAGTTAGATTTACTTATTCATACTCTGAAAGAGGATTTTAACCTAACTTCTCCCCATATTGCTATAGCTGGATTAAATCCCCATAGTGGTGAAGATGGAAAACTAGGCAATGAAGAAAAAGAATGGTTAAATGATTGGTTAGAAAATGCAAGGAAACGCTATCCACAGGCACAATTAATGGGGTTAATTCCTCCTGACATCATGTGGATTAAACCTGCTCAGGCGTGGTATCATAACTCTAATATTGCCGTAGCTGATGCTTTTTTCGCTCTCTATCATGATCAAGGTTTAATACCCGTAAAATCTATGGCTTTTGAACAAGCAATTAATACTACCATTGGTTTACCTTTTATTCGTACTTCTCCTGATCATGGTACTGCATTTGATATTGCAGGACAAGGTATTGCTCACCATAATAGTATGATTTCGGCTATTGAATTGGCGATTACGCAATGTATCAACAGACATTATCTTCGATAATTGGCAATGGAGGAGGGAGGAATTTTGGAGAAATTTATTCACTATTCATTATTTACTATTCACTATTCATTTTTCATTATCAATTATCTATAGTATTCTTAAATCATTTGTAAGAATTTTGTCTCCCTAACCCTCAATTTTGGAGGAAATTAACTTATCCATTACTATTTTTCATGATTGTGAATAAAAGTCCAGCTAGTCAAGCCATAGAGTTATTAATAGAATTATCGCAAAAAGGAGAGATAGATCCTTGGGATGTGCAAGTAATCGAAGTTATTGATCGTTTTTTAGCGGAATTGGGCATAAATGACCAAAATAATCACCCTTTACAAACAGCAGATTTATCCCAATCGGGACAAGTGATGTTATGGGCTTCTATGTTAGTGTTATTTAAAGCAGAAACTCTGGAAAAATTAAGTCAGCAAGATGATGATAAGGAAAATTTAGAAGATTTGATCGAAGATGAGGAATTAGAAGCTATTAGACGTAATTTTCGAGATAGTGATTTAGATAAATATATTAAAAGACGTACTTGCGCACCACCCCCAAAAACCAGAAAAGTAACTTTAGGGGAGTTAATCACTCAATTACAAGCAATGGAAAGTGAGTTGAAAGACAAACAAATTAGTCATGACTTGCCATTGAATAAAACCAAAAGAGGTTATACCCGTAAACAGGCTTTAAAAACTATTACCGAGTTAGCCCATAATGAAAATTTAACGGAATTAGCTCAACAAATCAATGAATTTTTGACGACAAATTTACTTAAAAATAATCATCATAGTAATATGACTTTAGATGATTTAGTTAGTCATTGGCAAAACCATCAACAGGAGAAGATAAAGGATAAAGTGGGAATATTTTGGGCATTATTATTATTATCATCGCAATCTAAAGTGGAATTACATCAAGAGGAATTTTATCAAGATTTAGATATTAAATTGATAATTAACAGTTAATTCACCAATCCTTAATGATCATTTTTTTTCATCAACTGGGGGTAATTCTAAAATATTTTCTTCTTCCTGACGGTTATTTTTTTCCTCTGCAATTCCTTGAAAAGCACAACCAATTACAAACCCTAAAATTGCACCTCCTGTTACTACTATTGTTCTTCTATGTGTTCTCCCAGAAATATGATTTACAGCAAGGGCGATCATAGCTAAAATCATTGCATTCATTAACCCAGAGAATATCATTGCCTTTAAATTCATTTTAATAAATCCTCTCAAAAATTAAATAAAAATAAATGAATATAATAATAATAAAATCGTGAATATGAATAAAAAATGATTCATCCAATCGTCAAAATTCCAATCTTTAAACATAATAAATAATAAATAATTCGGGTTAGCTAAATAAGTTTAAACTCTGTGAAAATCAAGTATTGATAATTATTGATTGAGAATTATTAATGTATTTATTCTTGGATAATTTTACTTAAGTACTAATTTTCCTTAATTTCCAAGTTAGGCTAGAAAAAAGGTTCGTTAAACCATGTGCTACGATAGGAATTAATAGATTACCTGTTATATAAGCACTATAACCTAAAATAAAACCAACAATAATTGCCCAAACTACATAAGGCCAATTTTGTATATCACTTAAGTGTAAAACACCAAATAAGATACTTGACACAATCACGGCGAATAAATCATAACCAAAAGCGGGAATCATTACTCCTCGAAATAACAATTCTTCACTTAATGCGGGTAAAATTGCCACCCAAATTAAATCAGGAATAACAAGAGGAGTGATAATTAATTCTAAATATTGCTCGGCACTACGATGATAATCTTGCCATATTTGAGCGACAATCAAACTGGCGATAAAAATACCTATGGCGATAACAGTAGCAAATAAAAGAGCTTGAACCGTGAAATTTAAGGGTATAATCTGAATAGAACCTAATTTACGCCAAATTTGGGCAATAATCGAGAGAATAATCGCTGTTACTCCCATAAATCCCAAGAGTTGAATACGGGTAAAAGATGGAGAATTTTCTTGACTACTCATAAATAGTTAGGAGATAGGAGGGTAGGAGGTAGGAGGTAGGAGGTAAGAGGTAAGAAATAGTAGTTAGGAGTTAGGAAGAATGTTAAATAGTCTATAAATTCATTGTTTAAAACCTGATAACTGATACCTGATACCTGACACCCGACACCTGATACCTGATACCTGATACCCGATACCTGATACCTGACACCTGACACCTGATACCTTCAATGTCAAATATGTTGTTTTCCCTAACATCAGTTAAATTAACCAACCTTTTAAGCGTCTTGCAACTTGTGGTCTTCTTAGTTTACGCATAGCTTTAGTTTGAATTTGTCTAACTCTTTCTCTGGATAATTCAAAAATTTTACCTACTTCTTCGAGAGTATGAGCTTTAGAACAAGCTAAACCATAACGCAAAACGATAACTTCTTTTTCTCTTTCACTTAATACATCACTCAAAACAGAAACAATTTCTTGGTGCATCATTGTCTCATTCATTTTTTCTTCAGGTAAAAGTAAATTACTATCTTCGAGTAATTCCATTAACTCTGTATCTTCGCCTTTACCGACACGATGATTCAGAGATAAAGATTGTTTTTTTAACTGTAATAGTTGATGTAACCCTTGTGTATTAATGCCCATCTCTTCGGCTAATTCCATTTCCGTGGGATGACGTTGCAAATCTTGTTTTAAGACTCGTTGAGCTTTTTTCAGTTTATTAAGTTTTTCAACGATATGTATGGGAAGACGAATGGTGCGAGAATCGTTAGCAATGGTGCGAGTAATAGCTTGTCTAATCCACCAATAAGCATAAGTAGAGAATTTATAACCTTTATTGGGATCAAATTTTTCAGCGGCACGATTTAAGCCGATAGCGCCTTCTTGAATTAAATCTAAAAATGGTACTCCTCGATTAAGATAACGTTTAGCAATAGATACCACTAAACGCAAATTAGAGCGAATCATTTTGACTTTGGCAATTCTTCCTTTATATAAACGATTATCTAATTGTCGCTCATTTTCTAAACCCATAGCATGGGCTAATTGTATCTTAGTGGGAGTTTTTTCTAATTCACGATGTAATTGTTGTTGTTTTTCATCACAATCACTCAAAAATTTAACAGCGTAAGCTAAATCAATTTCTTCCTCTGCGCTTAATAAGGGATAACGGGCCATTTCTTTAAAAAAAGCACCTACGGAATCATCTAATTTTGGTTTATTTCCACGATTTTTTTTGGCGTTATCTTCTGTGATAGAAAATTGAGCTACTACCTGATTTAATTCTTCGTCAATTTCAGCTTTGATTATGTCATTATGATAATCCATTGTATTGGTTAATTTACCCATTTTTTCACTCCTCTTTTTTTGCACATTTTAATTTTTGATGAGTTTGGTGTTAACTAAATCACCTTATTTCCTAAGATTTTGTGATCATTAATACCAAAAATATTTTGTCGGTAGCAATAAAAATCTATAAATTCTAATGTAGCTAATAAAAGTCGTTTTTGACCATTAATTAATGTTATTTTCTATATTTTCTTAAGGTTTTTGTCTCAATTAAGCTCATCAAGAACAGAAAAGCTATTAATTTTATAACTGTAAAATGTTTAAAAATTTTGAAAAAGATAGGATTTCTTAATAATAGTTAATCTTACGCACTTAGTCATAAATTAACATATCACAAAAAACCATGAACAAAGTATAAAGTTAAAAGTTATCTGGAAAATTATCAGGGCGAATTTGTAACTGCAAAAATTGATTATTTCGATTAATTTCTATTATCAATATTTCGCCGACAATACTTAAGTCCACTTGTTCTTGAACGTCTTGAGAGCTTACTACAGCTTGATCCCCGACTTTGAGAATTACATCTCCCGCTCGTAAACCACCATTAGCGGCGGGGGAATTTGCCATCACTTTGACAATTAATACTCCTTGTTTTTCTGGTGTTTTCAATCCTAAATTTTCTGTAATATGACCATTTTTAAGAGTGTCTTCGTTTAAAGTGATCATTTGTATTCCTAAGTAAGGATGTGATGCTTTACCCATAGTTACAAGTTGATTGCCAATTCGAGAAGCGGTTTCAATGGGAATGGCAAAACCCAATCCTTGAGCATCTTGACGAATAGCTGTATTTATACCTATGACTTCTCCTTGAGCGTTCAAAAGTGGGCCTCCTGAATTACCGGGGTTTATGGCTGCATCGGTTTGAATAAATTTTACTCGTTTATCTGGTATGCCTACTTCTGTACTAGATCTTCCTAAAGCACTTATGATCCCTAAAGTAACGGTATTATTTAATCCTAAAGGGTTTCCTATGGCGATCGCCCATTGTCCTGATTTTAATTGACGAGTATTACCTAGGGTAACAGTAGGTAAATTTTGAGCAGAAATTTTAACCATAGCCATATCGGTGATAGGATCAACCCCTAAGACTTTACCTTCATAATTTTGACCGTTTTTGAGGGTAACAGAGACAATATTTGTACCTTCGACTACATGGGCATTGGTCATAATTAAACCATTTTGATTAATAATAAAACCAGATCCAGTACCTTTTTCAATGTTTTCTGGTGGAATTTCTGGGGTAAAAAAATGACGAAATAAAGGGTGATTAAAATTGTCAGGAATATTTAAAGAAACTTCACGGGTGGCATCAATTCTAACCACGGCAGGACCTACTTTATCGGCAACTTGGGTAATAAAAGTAATATTTTTTGCTGAATTTGTGGATTTTTTAACCCCATACTGATTATTGGTAATAGGCAGTAAAGATGTTTGAGAAGGGGAAGAGGATTTTAAGGAAAATTTAGAAGTGGTAAACTCTCGACTTGCCCATACACCAAAAGTAACACCTATAATTAAAAAGCTAGTAGAGATAATTATTTTGGACATTAATTTAGTAATTATAATTAACAGAGATGGTGAATGAGCAATAAAATACTTATCATTTAATCCATTGTGCCATAATATTTTGTTTGCTCTTTATTTTTATAATCCCATGAAAGTTACGATTCAAAAATTACAACAGTGGAAAAAAGAAAAACGCCCTATCGTCAGTTTAACCGCTTGGGATTATGCCATCGCAAAATTATTAGACATAGCAGGTATTGACTTAATTTTAGTGGGGGATTCTTTGGGAATGGTAGCATTAGGGTATGAGAATACTTTACCCGTAACTTTAGATGAGATGATCCACCATACAAAAGCGGTGTGTAGAGGAGTTAATAACGCTTTTGTGGTGTGTGATTTACCTTTTTTGACTTATCAAACGAATATTACTCAAGCCATCGAATCCGCAGGAAAAGTGATGAAAGAAACAAAGGCTGGAGCGGTAAAATTAGAGGGCGGTTATCCTGCTATGATTGAGACGGTAAGCCGTTTAACGGAAATTGGTATCCCCGTAATGGCTCATGTTGGCTTAACTCCGCAGTCGGTAAAAATTTTAGGCTATAAACAACAAGGAAAAACCCCTGATAAAGCGGAAAAAATATTTAATCAAGCTATGGCCTTAGAAAAAGCTGGTGCATTTGCTATTGTGTTAGAACATATTACTCAAGATTTAGCTACTCGTATTACGGAAAATTTATCGATTCCGACAATAGGCATTGGTGCAGGAAATAGATGTGATGGGCAAGTTTTAGTCACGGCGGATTTATTAGGTTTATCGGAAAAATTACCACCTTTTGCCATTCCTTACGCTAATTTACGTACAGTTATCCTCGATTCTGTAACTCATTTTTCCGAAGATGTTAAATCCCGTGATTTTCCTGATGAAAAAGTTTAGGCTCTACTACTTTGAATATGATAGATTATGTCTAAAAAAAGGTGTCAAGTATCAGGTAGCAGGTATTAGGTTAAATTCAAACTGTTAATTTATAATTTTTGCATTTTTAAAATACTCAAAGCCATACTGATTAAAGTTTACATTAATTATTTTCTATTAATTTGTTATAACTACTGTAGGAGAGCCAAAGTTTAAAATGTCAAAGATTTATTTAGGTTATAAAATTAAAAAATATCAGAAATGAAAGAAAGAAGAAAAGATGTGATGATAGAAAAAAAGAAATCAGAAAGAAAAGTACAAAAAGTGACGATAAATATTTTAAGTTTAAAACTATCCGAATCAACTTTTTTAGATGGTTAAAATTAGAGTTAATTACAGTTTGAAGGATTTAGACGAATCAAAAATTTTTAAAATAATGACATAAATAACAATTTAAAAGGGAAAAGTTAAGGAAACTATATAATAAAAAAACAAAACCATCTAAATCGAACATGAATAAGGGTGATTTATCAAGAGAAAAATTATTAGTGCAACGTTACCAATTAAAAGAGGTAATCGGTGAAGGTGCAATGGGTATAGTGTATCGAGCGGAAGATACGGTATCAAAAAAGCAAAATGTTGCTGTAAAAATTCTTTCTCGAGCTTTAGATGACATGAAGATGATACAACGGTTTCAAAGGGAAGCTACTATTAGTGCCTTACTTTCTGAAAGAAGCGAAAATATTGTCAAAGTGAGTGATTACGGTGTTGATGAAAATAAAGTACCTTTTTATGTGATGGAATTTCTCAACGGCGAAAATCTTGGTGACATGATAGATATTCATGACATTTCTTTAACACAATTTTTCGAGTTTGCTAATCAAATTTGTCGTGCAATGGAAACTGCTCATAATGGTATCTTTTTTGAAGGGCAAATGTGCCCTGTCATTCATCGAGATCTCAAACCAAATAATATTTATGTTACAGAAGATGCTACTGGGAAACAAGCCATTAAGGTTTTAGATTTTGGTATTGCAAAATTAATGAAAAATGATGAAGGAGATGCAGAAAAATTCATGGGCACTCCTAGATATTGTTCTCCAGAACAGTTACAGGGAAATGACTTAGATAATCGCTCTGATATTTATAGTTTAGGTATGGTGATGTATCTTATGTTGAGTAAAAAATATCCTTGGGATTTAGAAATTAATTCCGTAGGTGCTTGGTATAAAGCCCATACAGAGTTATTACCAGCTAAATTTTCTCCTGAATTAAATATACCTTTAGAGTTAGAAAAATTAATTTTATGTTGTTTGGAAAAATCTCCCTTTAATCGCCCTCAAAGCGTAGGAGAAATTATCCAAAAATTAGAAAATATTGCTCGTAAAATATCTGTAAAAAATAATAATCAAGTTGAGAATAAAACACCTTTTAATGTCCATGAAATTGAAGAAAATAAAACATCCTCTTTAGAAAAATTTTTATTAACGAATAAATGGCCTATTAATAAACCTATTCAAAAAATAGTTTTTCCTCGAATAATCACCCATGAAGAGCAAGTTATACCTACTATTTGTACAATGTTAGAAGAAGAAGATATTAACAATAGAAAAAATAATATTCGCTATAATCAATTTTTATTTCAAAGTTATCCTCATCCGATGATTCTTTGGTTAACTGTTTTATATAGTCTTGAAGATGGTGCTTGTTGGCTACCTTGTTATTTAGATTTAAAAACTAAAATTGGGCAACAAGTTGTTAATACTTTAAGTGATTCTAAAGAATATTTTTTATTATTTTTTCCCCTTGAAAAACCTCATAAATGTCACGATTTATTATCCTTTAAAATTATGTTAAAACAAAGAACAAGTTTGAAAAAATGGTCTTCTGTTGGTAATATGTTAAGTGTTAAGCATAATGAAGAAGCCATTGTTAGCAGGAGAAAATTGAAACAAGATTTAGAGGAATTAAAACCTAAAATAATTTTAGAAATAGAAAAAAGTCATACTCAAGAAATACATGGTTAATTTTTATATAAAAAACTATTATTAAAACTATGAATTTAACAGAAATAATTAAAGAAGATTATCGTAACTTTCCCAAAAATCAAACTTATTCTATCTATGCCCAAAACGTTCATTTTAAAGATCCAGTTTACAATTTTTATGGTATTAAAAAGTATCAAGAAATGATTGATTTTTTGCAAAAATGGTTCAAGAATTTAACCTTAGAATTACATGAAATTAATCAAACTGAAAATCAAATAGATACTCGTTGGACAATGTCTTGGAATAGTCCTTTACCTTGGCAACCTTTTATTTCTGTTTCTGGTAGAAGTGAGTTAAAGTTAAAAGATAACTTAATTATTGGTCATTATGATTATTGGGATCGCCCTTTTTTAGACATGATTAAACAACATTTTATCTTTAAATAATTCTATATCAAATCATATAACTTATAAAATATTGACCATTATTAATAATGAATAATAACTTTAAAAATGAAGATAAGAAAACTAATAAAAATAACTTAAATGCAGAAAAATATGCTTATTTAAAAGCAGAAGCTGAAGCACCTTATAAAGGATTTAGAAAATTTATTTATTTCGGTATTGGTGCATCGGGTGCTATTGGTGCGTTTATTTTTTCTATACAGTTAATTGCAGGAAAAAATGTGGCTAATAATATCCCTAATTTATTAATTCAAATTACAGTAGTTGCTTTGATGATATTTTTGTTTCGTTGGGAAGAAAGGGCAAACAATAAAAAATAATAACTTTTATATTTTGATAATCTAATTTTAAAATTTTATAATAATTGGTGGGCATTACCCACCCCAGAGAAATTATTTAATGGTTTTAGGTAGTAAAAATCTCCAACTATCAGGCTCAAATGATTTACCTTTAAGCATTCTATTCCAGTATAACCAAGGCAAAATATATTTTTTAACTAACCACATACTTTCTCGTTCTTTGGTAGGATCTAAGGGGAAACTTGGTAAAGGATTTTTATCATAGTCAAATTCTGCCATGATAGTTTTACCATAACCAGTAATGAGAGGACAACAAGCATAACCGTTATATTTATTTTGGGGAGTTTTTTGATTCATTAATGCCAAAATATTTGCTACCACTACGGGGGCTTCTTTACGAATAGCGGCGGCGGTTTTAGATGTGGGTAAACTTGATGAATCTCCTAAACCGAAAACATTGTTATACTTTGTATGTTGACAAGTATATTGATCTACATCAACCCAACCTTGTTCGTTAGCGACGGGACTTTGTTTGATAAAATCATAAGTTGTCATGGGTGGCGAGACATGAATCATGTCATATTTTATAGTGACAGTATTTCCTTCTCCTGTAGCGAAAATGGCTTCTTTCGTCTCTGGTTTTATTTCGATGAGGTTATGAGCATATTTAACGTCAATATTTTTGCGATGGACAATTTCTTCTAAAGGTTTACAATAAGCAGGTACACCAAACATTTTACCTGTGGCGTTGGCGTAAATAATGTTAGTTTTTTCTCTAACCCCTTGACGAGTAAAGGCTTCTTCTGCTAAATACATAATCTTTTGAGGTGCCCCCGGACATTTTATCGCTCCAGCAGGAAAAGTAAAAATTGCTGTACCACCTTTAAAGTTTTGGATAGTTTCCCATGTATAAGGAGCATTTTCTTTGCGATAATTAGTAGTAACTCCTTCTTTTCCTAAAGATTCTTTTAAACCTTTAATTTTATCCCAATCAATTTGAATACCAGGGCATATAACTAAATATTCATAATTATAAATATTACCTGTTTTTGTGGTTACTTGATTATGATCAGGATCGATATTTTCTGCATAATCTTTGATCCATGTTACCGCATAAGGAATTAAATTTTGTTGATGTTTTACGGTATCTTCTAATAAATATTCCCCCCCGCCGACTAATGTCCAAGCTGGTTGATAGTAATGGTTTTCACTGGGTTCAATAATAGCCATTTTTAGATTAGAATTTTTTTCTTTTAGCTGGGCAGCAACAGTTATTCCCGCCGCACCTCCACCAATAATTAATATTTGAAAAGAAGAATTATTACTCATAATTTTTAGTTTAATTAAATATCATAGTCATAAAATTTATCGTAAGTTTTATTATAAGATTTATCGCCTTATTTTTTGAATATTTCTTTATTTAGCAATTTTTAAATCCTTTTTCAAAAATAAAATTGTGCAATGGTTTAATGGTGATTAATATTATTTCCCCATTCCACTGAAACCATGAAGCAACCGCTAAATAACAAAAAATTACGATATTAAAGGAGATTTTTCGACTAAATCTACGATTACCCAATCTAAAAAATCTATTGGTGCAGTGAATTCTATTTGTGCTTCAGGTGCTGGACTTTTATTAATATCGATAGCGATAACTTTACCGATAGGAATATCGGGAGGAAATATAGTACTAATATTAGAAGTTTTCACTACATCACCAATTTTCACATCTCCCACTTTTGCATAAAATTCCATTAAACCGATGTGGGTTGATTGCCCTTTAATAAATCCTTGATAGCCTGTTCTAGTTAGGGTTGCACCCACACGACTATTGTAATCACTAATTAATAATACTCGGCTAGTATTAGGAGTTACGTCTGTAACTCTACCTACTAAACCTCCTACACTCATCACCACCAAATTTGGTTTAATGCCTTTATTACTACCAATATCAATAGTTATAACTTGCCACCAAGCATCTGGACTTCTGCCAATGATTCTCGCTGGTACTAATTTATTGGAAGATTTATCTATATAATTTGCTATTTTTTTGAGATTTTGATTTTGAGTTTCGAGGATAACAATTTTATTACTTAATTCTTGAATTGTACTTTGTTGATAAAGTGCTTCACGATCTATTTGTGGATTGAATAACCAAGAAGGATAAATGTGATATAAAGTTTCAGAAATAAGACTGCCTTGGGTAAGATATATTTGCCATGCCACGAGAATACTAAGAATTCCCCAAAATAATTGATTCCCGTATTTTTGCCACCAGCGATAAAGAAATTTCAAAGCCTTAAATAAAATTAATTGAATATTGTTCAAGATTATCAATTATTTATTGTCAATTATTAAGTAAGTAAACAAAATTAATTATTAGTTATTTTGATTAATTTTAAAATGTATAATTTCTAAATACTTTAATAGTTATACAATAAAATAAAAAATATTGAGTAGTTTTAATGAGAGTTATCACTTAAAATAATTCTGAATCCTGCGTGTTGATAAAAATAAGGACGAAACCAATTACGATAATAAGGTGTTGCTTCATAACCATTTGTTGCCCAAGATCCACCCATAAGCATATAATGACGATTATCAAAAAAAGGTGCAGAATAATCTTGATATAAATAATGAGGTTTAAAACTAGATAAAGGTGTAAAAATATCTCCTAACCATTCCCATACATTACCTCTTAAATCATAAATATTTTGATCATTTTTAGAGGTTTCTAAACTCCCCACAGAATGAGGGGAAATAAATTTAAAATTAAGGTTATAGTTATTAATATTATCATCGCTTTTTTGTTGAAGAAATTGCCATTGTGCCTCACTCATTAACTGATATTTATTACCTAATTTTTGCGATAAATAACGACAATAAGCATTCGCTTCATGATGGTTTACTTCCACAGGAAAATCTAAAGGTAAATCAATTTCATCAAACATTAATCGATAAGAATAATTGTGTGATAATTTACGCCAAAACTTAGGATAACTAGCTTTATTTTCTAGCTTCCATTGCCATGATATTTCATCCCAATAGTTTTTATTATCATAACCTTTATTGTTAACAAATTCTAAAAATTCACCGTTAGTAATCAGGTATTTACTCACTTGAAAAGGGCTTATTATTACTTCTTTTTCGCCAAAATCAACATCCCAACCGTAAAGATTATCGTCTTTTTTCTTACCTAAAATAACTTTACCACCTTTTATTTTTATCATCTCATTTGTAGGAGGTTTTCCTTGAGATTTTGCATAATGCCATTGACTTGGTTTTCTGACTAACTCTAGGGGTAATTGTCGAATTAACATCGATGAAGTTTCTATATGTATTCTTTGATGTTCAATGCTCATTATTATTCCCCACCAAAGGCTATCAGGAGTTATTGGTAAAGTCAGGGGAGTTTTTTCGATAACGTTAATAACCATTTTATAGGCTTGATGTCGATATTGCCATAATTCCTCTACTTTTGCCCATTTTATGAATGCGATCGCCTTTTGTAACTCATTTGGTGTTTCAGGATCTACTCCTATTTCATATAATTTTTCATAGTCTGGATTAATTCTTTGACTTTCTTTGAGTAAACGAAGAATAACTAATTTATTAATATAAAATACCGCAGAATGTCCTAAATAAAAAATAAGAGGATTGCGTAAAGAATCTGGATTGAGATAAAAAGTTTCAGAGTTAATAATACTTTTAAATAATAAATCTTCTGTTTCCCAAGAGTTAGTTAAATAATTAATAATATCTTGTTTATTACAGTCATTTAAAGTTAACATTTTTTTATTTTAATATACTTTATAAAATATTTTTTTATCTCTTTCTTCTTCAATATTTTATGATAATTATGACTCTTTTACTTTTTGTTAGGGATAAATTTTTCCGTAAAAAATATGTCAGGTAAAATGCAAAGTGTCAATTCAATATGTAACAAATTTAATGGTTAATTCTTATAGTGCCAACTTTATAACGTTTATTTTATCTGAATTTATCATAAATACTGTACCATAATTCTAAATTATTTAATAACGAATATTTACTTAAATTTTTAAAGAAAACTAAATTAATTGAGTTAAAATCAAAGCAAAATATTTATTTTCATCAGTCCAATATTTAACACTTTTTAATTTATGACTAGCTAAAAAGTCTTGCATTTGAGTTAAATTAAATTTACGAGAAATCTCTGTTAAAATAGGTTCATTTTCTTGAAAAGATACATCTAAATCTAACTTATTTAACCTAACATTATGACTTTTTTGAGCATATAAATACATCTCAATTTGTGTTTTTTCTTGATTATAAATAGCTTGATGTTTAAATAGATTAATGTCAAAATTACCGTCAAAACAACGGTTAAGATGAGACAACATATTAAGATTAAAAGCCGCCGTTACCCCTTGACTATCGTTATAAGCATTTTCTAAAATATCCGCTGGTTTTTGCAAATCGATGCCTAATAAAAAATAATCCCCCACTGTTAATATATCTCTAACTTCATTAAAAAGGTCATCGCTTTGTTCATAAGTAAAATTACCTAATGTACTACCTAAAAAAATAATCATTCGTTGGGGTAAACAAGAGGGAGGAAGTTGCCATAAAGCCTGTTCATAAGTTCCCACTAAACCTAAAATAGAGAGATTATTATATTGTTGATGTAATTGTAAAGCAGAATTTTTCAGAATTTCACCACTAACATCAATGGGTATATATTGCCAAGGTTTGCCTAAACTATCATAAGCAGATAATAACAGACGAGTTTTAGTTGAACTACCGCTACCTAATTCTACTAATTCACAAATTCCCGTTATCTCCACAATTTCTTTACTGGCATTGGTTAGTATGGCAGTTTCGGTACGAGTAGGATAATATTCAGGTAAGTTGCAAATTTTTTCAAATAATTCTGAACCAAGGGCATCATAAAAATATTTTGGTGGTAAACTTTTAGGTATGCTGGTTAATCCTTCCATAACTTCCTTAACTTCATCCTTAGTAAAAGAAAGATTTTCCAGATACTTAATATTTATTTTTGTCTCTTGGTTAGTAATCAACATAATTAATTGATAAATAATTGTCTTAAACAATACAAGTTTTTACACTTAAATTTCCATAATCCTATCATTGATTTAACCTAGAATAAAAAATTTTTGCTAATTTATCACGATTAATAGTTTAAAACGCTTTTATTTTTACTAAATTTTACGAGATATTAAACTAAGAAAATTTGTTTATATATTACTTACTTTCAATTAATGTTTTTGATAAAACCTAAACTGAGATAAAGTTTAAACTATTTTTAGAATTAAAATTAGGAAAAACTTGATTAATTAATTGTGGTGATAAGTCAAAATTTGTGGATAAAATGTTACTAATTGGTTGTCTAAAATCTGTTGTAATTGGTATATCTCTACCTTCAAATAATGCTTTTTTTTCTAAAGTATTCCATTGCCCATAAAATTTTCCACCTTTAATATTTCCTCCTAAAATCCACATTAAATTACCACTACCATGATCTGTACCTTTATTACCATTTTCTTTAACAGTACGTCCAAATTCAGACATAACAAGAATAGTCGTATCATTAAACAAATTACCTAATTCTAGCGCTAAAGTAGCTAATCCTTCTCCTAAAGGCATTAATAATCGATTTAATTGGGCAGATTGATTAATATGAGTATCCCATTGCCCTAAATCAATAAAACCTAATTGAGTATTAGCTTCTCCTGACATTAATTTTGCCATCTTTTTGACTTCTTGAACAAAATTAGAAGTTGAGGGCGCATTTTTTGATGATTCTACCATTTCATTCTCAAATTCTTTGATAAATATTTTTCTAGCTTTTTGTCCTTCTTGATACGCTAAACTTAAGGAATCATTACCATTATAAAGCTCATTAAAAAGTTTATTTACTATAGGAATATCCGTTGATAATTTTTGCAGATTATCTTTTTCTCGTGGTAAATTAGCCACAGGAATTGAACCTCTTAAAATTTCAGGTGTTACAGAACCAATATTAACGGCTTGAGTTGGATTTTTTGAGGATAATATACCTAATAAACGATTCATCCAACCTTCATCGTTTTTCAAATTACCCGGAGTACCATTTTCCATGTAGTGTTGAACTTCAAAATGTGAACGATTTTCGTTTTCTAATCCACAACCATGAATAAAAGTAAGTTGTTTTTTCTTCCATAATGGCATCAAATCTTTTAAGGCTGGATTTAAGCCAAAATAACCATCTAAATCTAATACTCCGTTAGGTTCATTAGGAGGTAATATAGCAATATTTGGACGATTATTATAATATTCATCTTCTTGATAAGGAATAACCACATTTAAACCATCAATTGCACCTCTTAAAAATACCACAATTAATTTTTTTTGTGATGGATTTTTACTTAAACCTTTACTTACCCAACTATTACTACTTAAAGGAATAATTAATCCGCCAGTAAATAAAGCTATTTGTTGTAAAACTGTTCTTCTTTTCATGGTTTTATTATTTTTTATTACTATTATTAAATTATAAATTTATTATTTAAACATCATTTCAGGACTTCCAAAAATTAAGGCAGATTGCCATTTTTGATCACTATTTTTTACAGTTTGTATAGTTTTTGGGGTGAAAAAATTAGTAAACGTTTTGAGTAATTCCCTAGAATTAATTTGCTCATTATTATTCAATTTTCCTTGCGCAACAGTGGTGGCAAAATTTAATCTTTTAATCATGGCATCTGGACTTAACCAAACTTCTTTAGTATTTTTATAGCCATCAGGAGAAATATAATTATAAGGAAGCATCTGTAAATCTCTTAATTGTCTAATCATCATATTAGTCGGTGGTTGTGAGATATTTGCCATACGCAAAACAGAAATTACATATTGATAAGGGGTTTTAAATTTATTACCGTAATATTTAGTATCCCAAAATTCCTCACTTTCAAATAATTTCCCTAAGACAATTTTGATATTTCCTTCACTATCCACAAAGGTTTTAGCTAATTTTTTTATCAGGCTATTTGGTGGTGTATCACTAACAAAAAATTGTGCAAGTTTATAACTAATATGATTGGCAGTGGCAGGATGATAAGCTAAAATATCTAATGCTTGACTAACTTCTTCTATGCCTGATCCTTTTATAGTATGACCTAAAAACTTTTTATCATCATAATCATGGAGTTTTTCATTGAAATAAAATCCATTATCACTTTGAGGTGTGTTGACATTCATTATGCCCCATCCTGTCAAAATACGGGCTAAACTAATAACATCATTTTGAGTATAACCGCCGTCAACGCCGAGGGTATGAAGTTCCATTAGTTCTCTAGCGTAATTTTCATTTAAACCTTTCTTTGACTTTTGCTTATTACTGCGGGGATTAACATTTTGCCAGTTGTCTAAATAATACAACATAGAAGGATGTTGAGCCGTTGCCGCTAATAAATCTCTAAATTTTCCTAAAACATGAGGTTGTATTGCTTTTTGTTCGTAATTAGTAATTAAAATTTGTTGCAAATCACGCATTTTATAGACAAAAACATTGAAGTGATTAAACCAAAAATCCGTCATTACTTCTTCTAATTGATGAGGATTATTGATTGACTTATCAATTTTAAATTCTAATGTATCCGTAAAAAATTTTCTTCTTTTTTGATTTAATTGCTTTTTTTCCTCCTCAGAGAAAGATTTTTTTTTGCCATTTTGAAAAAGAATATATTGACTATTATAATTTTTAAAAAGTTCCGCAACATTCATATTTAACTTTTGATATTTACTCACTTTAAAAGTTTGAGAAGTATTTATATCAATATTTTTAGGGTTTAACTGTTCTTTAATATAAGAATTAATACCCATTTTATTAATTTTATCAATATCTTTTTCACTCATACCAAAACTAAGTCGGTTAGAAATATGAAAAATGTCTTTTGGAGAAGATAAAGAAGTCATTTTATTCAGTTATATAAACAGGAATAAGTTTGTTATAACATAAATATAAAATTTTGAAGAGTTAACAATCTTAAATTTAATATCTAACATCCATAGTAACCTGAGTAAACTATAAAATTATCGATGGCACAAGGGGCAAGGGGATTAAATCTGAAATCTAATAATAAATTGACTAAAAAGATAGTTTTGTGTTACTATAAAAGTTTGCTCTAAAATCAGGAGAATAATAAGATATGGCTGGATCTCAATTAAATGCAGATGTATGGATTAGCGAATACATTACCCCTTATGATATGTATGTTCACGGTGTAACTAGCATTCTCGCCCACAAAAAAACACCTTATCAAGAAATGTATATTGTGGAAAGTGGCGCTTATGGTAAAGCATTAGTCTTAGATGGTAAATGGCAATCTTGCACTGGGGATGAATTTTTATACCATGAAGCATTAGTACATCCAGCTATGGTTAATCACCCCAATCCCGAAAATGTTTTGATTTTAGGCGGTGGAGAAGGTGCAACCACTAGAGAAGTTTTCCGTTGGAATGGTGTTAAAAAAGCCATGATGGTGGACATTGATGGCGACGTAGTCGAAGCCTGTCGTGAACATTTACCAGAAATGCACCAAGGTTCTTTTGATGATCCTCGTTTAGAATTAATTATCGGTGATGCTTTCAATGTTTTAGATACCACTGAACCTAAATGGGATATTATCATTTCTGATTTATCTGATCCTATCGAAGAAGGCCCTTCTTTTCAACTTTTCACCAAAGAATATTTCTCTCAGTTAAAGCAGGTTTTAAGAGAAAACGGCATTGTTGTAATACAAGCAGGTCCTATCGCTCCCGCAAATCTTCATATTCATGGACGTTTAGTAAATACCCTTAAAGCGGTGTTTAGTAATGTTCATGCTTATTTTGCCCCAACTTGTACTTATGGTTCAGCATGGGGCTTTGCCATCGCCTCTGAATCAACATTTGACACCATACCCAACCCAGAAAAAACTGATCGTTTATTAGAACAAAAAACCAGTAATGATTTTCGCTCTTTTGATGGTATTAGCCTCTTAGGAATGTTACAAACTCCGGGTTATGTCAGACAATGTATTGAAAAAGAAACAGAAGTTTATACCACCACCAAACCACCCAAATTTTTCGGTAAAGGTGTAAATAATTAAGTAAATAGGAGTTAGGAGTTAGGGAGTTAGGAGTTAGGGAGTTAGGAGTTAGGAGTTAGGGAGATAGGGAGTTAGGGAGTTAGGGAGTTAGGGAGTTAGGGAGATAGGGAGATAGGGAGTTAGGGAGATAGGGAGATAGGGAGATAGGGAGATAGGGAGATAGGGAGATAGGGAGATAGGGAGATAGGGAGATAGGGAGATAGGGAGATAGGGAGATAGGAGAAATACTGACAAATATCTAAGTGTTGTCAAAAAATTAGTGAATATTTAAACCAACAATTTATTAATCAAAGTGGGACAAATTAGCATAAACTTATTTAATAAAGTTTAGTAAAAAGCTCATATCTGTACTATAAAAAAGTATAAGAGCGTCAATAAAACAATATATATATATCAGGAGATTTAAAACAATGTCAATATTATTTCAATTACTTTTAACCGCCTTAGTATTTTTCTCTTTTGTGATGATCGTATATGTACCTGTTGCTTATGCGTCTCCTCAAAACTGGGAACAGTCTAAACCATTACTCTATTTAGGTTCTGGCTTATGGATTGTTTTAGTAATAGCTGTGGCTGTATTAAATTTTTTCGTGGTTTAAAAGAACTTTTTGTTAACAAATATTAAGACTCTATTTTGAGATTTACTAGGTGGGCAAAAGTGAATCATAGATAATAAGTATTTTTGCTCACCAAATTATTAGGAGAATCCATGACAGTTTTTGAAGGAAATTTTAATCAAGATATATCAAGTTTGCGTTTTGCCTTAGTTATTGGGCGTTTTAATGATTTAATTACGAATAAAATATTAGCAGGTTGTCAAGATTGTTTAAAAAGACACGGTGTTGATGTGAATCCTGAAGGTAATCAAGTTGACTATGCTTGGGTACCCGGTAGTTTTGAAATACCATTAGTTGCTCGTAAATTGGCTTTAACCGCTCGTTATGACGCTATTATCTGTTTAGGTGCAGTAATTAAAGGGGATACTCCTCATTTTGATTATGTATGTAATGAAGCAGCTAAAGGCATTGCCACCGTCGGTTTACAAACAGGAGTGCCGATTATTTTTGGTATTTTAACTACTGATACCATGCAACAAGCCTTAGAAAGAGCGGGAATAAAAAGTAATCACGGTTGGGGTTATGCTATGAATGCTTTAGAAATGGCTACTCTGATGAAACAAATTAATTAAAAATTATAATTGATTTATCAAAGGAAAAGAAATTTCTGTTAACTTATTATTATCACTTTTAGATAGAAAAATAAATATAGTTATGATGCAATTTCTGGTTACGCTAATTGTTACTGCTATCTCCATGATTGTCGCTTCAAGAATAATACCCGGTATTGTTATTAGCACTACTTCTGCCGCTTTTATTGGTGCTTTTGTTTTTGGATTAGTAAACGCTATTATTAAGCCAATTTTAATCTTATTTACCCTTCCTGCTACAATTCTTACCCTAGGCTTATTCTTATTCGTTATTAATGCTATTTGCTTTTATTTAGTAGCTTATTTCACCCCTAATTTTTCCGTTAATAATTTTATTGATGCCCTTTTAGGCTCAATTTTAGTCTCTATTGTTTCTAGTTTTTTAAGTAATTTTCTCGGTAAATAATTAGAAGTTTTTTCTTTTTCATCGTATTTTTATAAGGGGGGGAGTCAGTTATCAGCTTAAATCAAGCTAGGATAATTAATTCATAATTAATAATTAAAGATTCTTCTAACTCCCGATTTCCTTTCTATCTCCCCATTTCTTTTCTAACTCCTAACTCCTCATTAAATGTCTCCTTTATCCCGTTTACTGAAATATTCTCATAAATATCAAACCTCTATTTATCAAGCTGTAACCTGTTCAGTTTTAAATAAGTTATTCGATTTAGCACCTCCAGTATTAATTGGTGCGGCGGTAGATGTAGTGGTAAATCGTCAAGATTCAGTAATTGCTAAATTTGGTGGTGTAACTAGCGTATTTGGACAATTATTAGTTTTAACTATTTATTCGGCCATAGTTTGGAGTTTAGAATCAGTTTTTGAGTACGCTTATCAGCGATTATGGCGTAATTTAGCCCAAAATATCCAACATGATTTACGACTTAATGCTTATCGTCATATTCAAAATTTGGAGTTAGAATACTTTGAGAATAATAGCACTGGGCGACTTTTAGCTATTCTTAATGATGATATTAACCAGCTAGAAAGATTTTTAGATGTTGGTGCTAATGAAATTTTACAGATTCTTACTACTGTTATTGTCATCAGTTTAACCTTTTTTGTCCTCACTCCTAATACGGCATGGATGACGGTTATACCTATTCCGATTATTATTTGGGGTGCCATCGCATTTCAAAAGTTATTAACTCCCTATTATGCTGAAGTTAGGGAAAAAGTAAGTTTACTTAACAGTCGTCTAGCTAATAACTTGACGGGAATTACCACTATTAAAAGTTTTACCACAGAACAATATGAAATTGAGCGAGTAAGAAAAGATAGTATAGCATATTTACAAAGTAATCAAAAAGCGATCGCCTTAAGTGCCGCATTTATTCCTTTAATTCGTATTGTTATCTTAGCTGGATTTGTGGGAATTTTACTTTATGGCGGTTTAGAAGTTGAAAAAGGAAACTTAGCCGTTGGTACTTATAGCGTGTTAGTATTTATGACTCAAAGACTACTTTGGCCTTTAACAGGATTAGGGCAAACTCTCGATTTATATCAACGGGCGATGGCTTCTACCTCAAGGGTTATGGATGTTTTAGATACTCCCATGACAATTCATTCGGGAGATTTGCCTTTAACTTTAGATACGGTGAAAGGGGAAATCCAATTTAATCATATTAGTTTTGCTTACTTTGAAAGAGAGCCAGTGCTTCAAGATTTTAACTTGACAATTCCTGCTACTTCCACCGTTGCCATTGTAGGTTCGACAGGTTCAGGAAAAAGTACTATAGTTAAGTTATTATTGCGTTTTTATGAGATTCAGTCGGGTAATATTATTCTTGACGGCATTAATCTTAAAGATATTGTTTTATATGACTTACGACGTGCCATTGGTTTAGTCAGTCAAGATGTGTTCTTATTTCATGGTAGCGTCAGAGAAAATATTGCTTACGGAAATTCTGATGCTAAAGACGATGATATTATTCACGCCGCCAAAATGGCAGAAGCTCATGAATTTATTATTGAATTACCCCAAGGTTATGATACCATTGTCGGGGAAAGAGGGCAAAAACTTTCAGGAGGGCAACGACAAAGACTTTCTATTGCTAGGGCAATTCTTAAAAATCCTCCTATTTTAATTCTCGATGAGGCTACTTCTGCGGTAGATAATGAAACTGAAGCGGCCATCGCTAAATCTTTAAAACATATTACGGAAAACCGTACAACTATAATGATAGCCCATCGACTTTCTACCATTCGCCACGCAGATTGTATTTATGTGGTAGAAAAAGGTAAAATTGTCGAGTTTGGTAATCATGAAGAGTTAATCGACAAACAAGGCATTTATGAAAATTTATGGCGTGTGCAAACAGGAAACACTTTAGTAATTAGTAATTAGGAGATAGGAGTTAGGAGGTAATAATTTATTTTTAATGGTATTTTCCCCAGCACAAAGCCTATTTTTTTGGGAAACAAATTTAAAATTCTTGCGTCAAAATAGTAAATTATTTATTTTGAAAGGAAAAATTTATGTTTAAATCTACTCAATTAAAAAATAAAACTAGCAAAAAAATTGTTGCTTTAACTCTTTCTTTTTCTACTATTTTAAGTCTTGCACCAATTAATCCTTTATTAGCTAAATCTAATCCTGAATCTCGTTATAATTCTTCTCAATCCTCTTCCATTTTAATTGCTGATAAAGATAAACAAAATTATCAAAGTCCTAACCGTAATTATTATAATCGTCCTTCTAACAATAATAACTCTAACTGGAATAATAATAACAATAACTCTAACTGGAATAATAATAACAATAATTCTAACTGGAATAATAATAATAACAATAACTCTAATATCAACAATTCTAACAATCCGAATCAATCATCAAACATTGCTTTAAATAGTGGTACAGTTATTGCGACTACTTTACCTTCTGCTAATAAAATTTTAGTTACCAAAGAAGAAACCATGGCTTTAGCTTTAGTGGTAAAAAATGATGTTAGAGATAATTCTAATCAAATAATTATTCCAGCAGGTAGCCAAATTATCGGCGAAATTCGCCCTGCAGGGCAAGGTTCGAGGTTTTTCGCTAAAACTCTAATTTTACGCAATGGCAATGAGTATCCTCTTAATGCAACTTCTCGTATTGTCACTCGTACTGAAACTATATCCGATGGTAAAAATACCGATGCAATTTGGCAAGGTGCTTTAGCAGGAGCGGCCGCTGGTACTCTTTTAGGTGGTATTACAGGAGATAAGGCGATCGCCACAGAAGAAGTATTAGGAGGGGCTGGTTTTGGAGCATTAGCAGGTTTATTATTAGGTGGAAATCGTAATAAAGAATTAATTTCTATCAATCCAGAGCAAGATCTTCAACTTACTCTAACATCTAATTTTAGAAGTAATTAATATTTAATATTAAGTATAATTAAAGCTAATTTGTAGGGTGGACAATGCCTAAAAAAAAATCAGTAATTTAGTGTAATTGTTATTTTATTTTGAGGGAAAATCACTATATTTATTCATTTTCATCTGGGGAAATAATAGAGTTTTCTAAAACTATTTCCGATTCGTTAGAAATAGTAAAAGATGGGTTTAATTGATCAAGTAAATCATCAAAAAGTTTTTTAATAACACTAGCTAAAGGTACAGCTAAAAATAAACCTAATAAACCGCCAAGTTTTGCACCAATAAACAAGGAAATAATTAACCAAATAGGATTTAAACCAATAACTTCTCCCATAAAACGAGGTGCAACAACATTATCAGTAATTTGGTCAATAATAGTAGCAAAAACAAAAAATAAGAGTGCTAATTGACCATTTTTAAAAAGTAACAATAAAGTACCTAAAATAGTCACAATACCCCCAACAAAAGGCACTAAACTAGCGATGCCGATGCCAAAAGCGAATAAAATTGCTGATGGTACTCCTAAGTAAACGAAAATAATTCCTCTAGCAATACTAGCAAATCCCACTAAAATTAAACGACTAAAAAAATAATCCTTAAATGTTTGACTTAAATAATGTGGTATTTTATGATTCCAAGGTTTAGGAAACCAACTAAAAATTCCTTGCCAAAATCTATCACCACCTAACAATAAAAAGATGGTTAAAATAAGAATAAATAAAACATTAAAAACACTATTAATAGTAGTTAATAATATCGTTAAAGTTTGAGTTCCAACAGTTTTAAGGATGTTAGCAATTTTGCCAGTTATTTCTTCAAGAATAGAATGAATATCAATAGAAAATCTCTTAAAAATAGGTAAATCTGAAGATAAATATTGATTAGCTTGATCAATCCATGTTGGTGCATTAATTAATAAATCATCTAGCTGTTGAATCAAAATAGGAATTAAAATAAAACTAATACTAACTAAAATAATTACAGCAGATAATAAAACTAAAATAATGGCTAATCCTCTTTTTAAACCTTTTTGAATTAGTAATTCAATTAATAGTTCAAGTAAAAAAGCGATAATAGTAGCAATAATTAAAAAACTAATTAATGGTTGGAGATAGTTAATTAATAAAGCAAATAAAACCCCATTAAGACATAATAAAGGAAAAATAAAACTTAAACGTAACCAACGAGGAAGCTGAGATATTTTTTCTAACATAAATGATAATAATAGTTGATTATATCATACTCAGATCTTGCATTTTATTTAAAATAAATCAGAAATAAAGCAAGAAGAATTGGAGAAGTTTAATTTTTATCTTCCTCCTTGTCTGAGTCTTAAGCCTTCTTGAAAACCACGATCATAATCAATAGAGTTACGAGGATTATCGTATCTTAAACCATTAATACCATCTTGACGACCTCTAAAAAACTCTGCATCAGGGCTTACAGGGCGGTATCTTTCTTCTGCTGCCCTTTGATTATTACGAATAATCGCACTTGTGCCGACTCCTGCACCGACTCCTAACATGAAGTTACCGAAATTAGCTTGAGCGGGTTTAACAAAAGTACTAAAATTACTCATAAAAATAGTACTGGCAAGGATTAAAGTTAGTTTGATTGATTTCATGAATTTAGGTTAGGACTAAAAATTTTGTTATAGTTAATAATTATGGACGCTCTTGTAACCAGCCTTTTACTTCGACATTAATAATTTTAGGCTCATTGTCGATTAAGGCAAAATGAATTTTATCGGTACTTACACTAAGATATTTTTTACCATCTTCGGTAACTATATCAGTACCTTGAACTCTAGTCACCGATGCCATTTGACCATCTTCAGTTATTTTTATATTACTATAGGAGTTAATATCAGTTTCGTTTTTTAAGGTAGCAAAACTATTTTTTAAGAAATTTTCATGACTTTTTTTCCCCTGTAAAGAAGTTATTATCGTCCTATTATCTGATTCTACCGTTACCGTTGAGATAACATAAGGTGATAAATAATCGAGAATGGGTTGGAGATTTTTTTCTTTTTCCGCCTTTTCAATGGTTGTCATTATAGCGGTTAAATTTTCTTCTGTTAATTGATTAACATTTTGTGCGGTGATAATGGGTTGAGAGTTATTGAAAGATTGTGCTTTAGCAATGATGGGTAAACCGATAATATTACTAGAAATAAAACTAGATATACATAAGTTAATTAAATGATTTTTTTTCACTGTTTTAATTATTTTTTAGTAATAAACTTTTAGACAGAATTATATTATAGATTTGATTTTTAGAGTCAAATATTTCTATTAATTAATCACATCTTTTAATAGACCTCTTGCAAAATAAAAGTAAAATCTATTTTAGGATGGAAAACGTTAATTTCTTAACTCATTACTCATTACTCATTACTTATTACTTATTACTTATTACTTATTACTTATTACTTATTACTTATTACTCATTACTCCACTTCTGCAAGAAGTCTAATGTTTACTTTTCCACGTTTGTATCACAACTAAAATTAAAGCCACAATTAAAGGCACAAAAAAATAAACCAGACGATAAGCAATTAATCCTCCTAACATTTCGGGGGCGGCAATAGCATCAGGACGTAAGTATAACATAACGGTTTCAAAAACTCCTAATCCACCCGGCACATTACTAATAAATCCTGCGGTTAAGGCAACAATATAAACACCGAAAAAACCAATAAAAGATAAATGGGTATGAATTGGTAACAACAAATAAAGTACACTAGCGGCTAATCCCCAATCAAAAGCTGTAACAAGAATACTTCCTAGGGAGATGATAGGTTTAGGAAAAGTTATTTCATCATCACCAAATTTTAAAGAATGTTTAATGGTGACACTAGCAATGAAATAGAGAATGACGAATCCTAAAAAAATAAATCCTAAAGGATGAATAGATTTAAAGGGAAGTTTGATAACTGCTGGTAAAGTTAAAGGATCTAATAAACAAACAATACCACTAACGCTGAATAATCCTAACCAAAAAGTTACATGAGTAAAAACGATTAATTCTGCAATTTTTATTTTCGAGATACCCCATAAACCATAATAATGATAGCGAATAGCAGTACCTGAAAAAGCAGTAAAACCAACAGTATTTCCTACCGCATAACTAATAAAGGCAGTAAAAGCAATTTTAAAGGATGCTAATTTTTGTCGAATATGAATAAATCCGAGTAAATCATAACCCGTCATTAATCCGTATCCTAATATTGTTATCAGTAATGCAGTTATTTTATGCCAACGAGGAATATTGTTGAGATACAACCATACTGACTCTATACTATATTTTTTCAACTCGGAGGTGATGGCGATAATGGAAACCGAGAATAAAATTAAGATAAAAAGAATTGGTATTAATTGACGGATTTTTTGCCTCATAAAATTTTAAAAAAACTGACTCTTCTACAGTAGTTATGATAAATTTCAGATAAAATAAACGTTATAAAGTTGGCACTATAAGGATTATAAGAATTAACAATTAAATTTGTTATAGATTGACAGTTTGTATTAAACCTGACACCTGATACCTGATACCTGATACCTGATACCTGATACCTGACACCTGACACCTTTTTCAAGGAAAAATTTATCACGAACAGAAGTAACAGAGCCAAAAAACTTTGCTTTTATATCCCCAAAACTACTTTATTTTGCCTCTAAATCCCCAAAATTGGGGACTTTTTTTTATTTTTTCTATTCCCAAATCGGGCAACTTAAATCTCCTGATTTACGGGAGAAACGGATATTTTCTCGATAATCCACGGGGCAATCGATTACGGTGGGAACATCTTGTTCTAGTGCTTCTTTAAGGGTGGGAATTAAATCATCAGCAGAAGTAACTCTATAGCCTTTTAAACCCATACTTTCTGCAAATTTGACAAAATCAGGGTTAGTAAAGTCCACATAGCTTGTAGAGCCAAATTGATTCATTTGCTTCCATCCAATTAAACCGTAACCGTTATCATTAAAAATAAGTGTTACAAAAGGGGTTTTTACTCTCAAGGCGGTTTCTAATTCTTGACAATTCATCATGAAACCTCCATCTCCAGTTACCGCTACTACTTTTTTATTAGGATTAACTAATTTAGCAGCCAACGCTCCCGGAATTGCAATACCCATAGCGGCAAAACCATTGGAAATGATACAAGTATTAGGAGATTCACAGTGATAATGTCTCGCCATCCACATTTTATGAGCTCCAACATCGGAAATTACTATATCCTCACTACCCATTACCTGCCTTAAATCATAAACAATTTTTTGCGGTTTGACGGGGAAGCCTTCATCATGAGCATATTGTTCGTAATCTTCTCGAATTTCATTGCGTAAGGAAACGGCAAAAGGTGTTGCTTTACCCGTGCGATCGCATCTTTTGAGAATTTCGTCTAAAGAATCAGCAATATCACCAATTACCTCCACCGTAGGAATATAACTACTATCAATTTCCGCAGAATTAGCGCCAATATGAATAATAGGAGTTGTGCCGTCAGGATTCCAACGTTTAGGGGAATACTCAATTAAATCATAACCCACAGCAATAATTAAATCAGTTTCCTCAAAAGCACAAGTAATAAAATCTCTTTGTTGTAGCCCTACAGTCCATAATGAGAGAGGATGAATGTAAGGAATAGCGCCTTTACCCATAAAAGTATTCGCCACAGGAATATTTAAACGGGTAGCAAAATCTGTAAGAATATCGGCGGCATGAGCTCGAATTGTACCATTTCCTGCTAATATTAAAGGGTTTTTTGCTTTGGCGATGGCTAAAGATGCAGCATTTACACTACGATAAGAAGCATAGATTTTCTCTCGATTATCAATACGCAAAGGTTTACCTTCTACAGGCATCGCTGCAATATTTTCTGGTAAGTCAATATGTACTGCCCCCGGTTTCTCTTTTTCTGCCACTTTAAAAGCCTTACGCACAACTTCAGGGGTAATGCCAGGGCGGACAATTTGTTTATTCCACTTGGTGACGGGGGCAAACATAGCGACTAAATCGAGATATTGATGGGATTCAATGTGCATTCTATCCGTGCCAACTTGTCCTGTTATAGCCACAAGAGGTGCACCATCTAAATTAGCATCGGCAACTCCCGTCATTAAATTTGTAGCACCTGGTCCTAGGGTAGAAAGACAAACTCCTGCTTTTCCTGTCAAACGCCCATAAACATCAGCCATAAAAGCCGCACCCTGTTCATGACGAGTAGTGATAAACTGAATAGAAGAGTTTTTTAAAGCCTCTAAAATGTGTAAATTTTCCTCCCCGGGTAAGCCAAAAATATATTCCACTCCCTCATTTTCCAAACATTTAATTAGTAATTCTGCTGTATTCATTTCCCCTATGATTTTCCCCTAATTTTTTTGCTTATGTTAATTGTTGTTGCTATATCCTTAAAAAAAGCGATGAATTAAATCGCCAAGATTGAGAATTTGTATCATATATACCAATATAAACTTTTCCTCGAAAGATTATCACAGTGAATTTAATTAAACGTCCTATTTATCCTCAAAATATTCCTCCTAATTCTAATTATCCCTTGGATCATCCCATTATGGGAATTCTTCCTCATCCAATGCAATATCGTGCTATTGGTATTGTTGAAGGTAAATATCAACCATTAGAAAATACCCTCACAAAAGGAGTTATTATCATCTCTGATAATCAAATTTTTGATTCTGTTTTATTAGGTAAAACTATTAGCGCAGTCAAAAATCATATTGACTTAAATCAAGTACAAAATTGGGTAGTTTATCCTCATCGAATACCTGAAACCAATAAATTACATTTTCAAATTACTGGTATTTATTTTCCTAAAAATATTGATGATATTTTACCTAAAAATTATTTTTCTATTCGAGGAGAAGTACTTTATTATTCAAAAAAAGAGCAAAAAGTTATTGTTAAAATATGTAAGAATAAAACTTTATCGAATAAAAGAGTAGAGTTTTTTAAACTAGAATTAGAAGGAAAAATACCTGATAATAGTCTTAAACATTTTTACTCTTTTAGTGCCACGGTAGAAGATACGAAAATTATTATAAAACATTATATAGATTTAGGTTTAATTGCTGTCAACTTTTAATAATTGCTAAATTTTTTTCTTTAAATTCTTCATTCTTGATTCATTTTTATGGGTAAAAGAGCTTTATTATTAATCAATCGTCATTCTCGCAAAGGAGAAAAATCCTTACCTTTAGCGGTAGAATATTTTTATAGTCATGATTTAGAGTTAATTATTAAGCCTGTCAAACATCCCGATGAATTAGGGATAGTGGTTAGAGAGTATCAACATCAAATCGATTTTGTCATTGTTGGCGGTGGTGATGGTACTCTTAATGCTATTGTTGATAGTTTAGTAGCCACAAATTTACCTTTAGGTATTTTACCATTAGGTACTGCAAATGATCTCGCTCGTACTTTAAATATTCCTTTAACTATGAAAGAGGCTTGTGATGTGATTGGTAAAGGAAAACTCAAGTCTATTGATTTAGGAAGAGTTAATGGTAAATACTTTTTTAACGTCGCTAGTATGGGATTAAGTGTTGATATTACCGAAAAATTATCCCGTGGTATGAAACGTCGTTGGGGAATTTTAGCCTATGGTATCACTGCGTTACAAGTTATTAGCTCTACAAGGCGTTTTCGGGCTACTATTAAAGTCGATGGTGAAGTTTTTAATGTCAAAACTATTCAAATTGCTATCGGTAACGGCCTGTATTATGGAGGCGGTATGGCGATCGCCGAAGATGCAGCTATTGATGATCAGAGACTAGATTTATATAGTATAGAATTAAAACACTGGTGGCAGATTTTTCCCTTAATTTGGGGTTTACCAAAAGGGCATCATCATCAATTAGACTGGGTTAGAAGTATTGAAGGAAAAGAGATCGAAATTTATACCCACAAATCTTACAATATTAATACCGATGGCGAAATAACTACTATTACCCCAGCCAAATTCAAAGTTATTCCTCACGCTTTGAATGTATTTGTACCCTAGTAGTAATGAGTAATGAGTAATGAGTAATTAATTTCTAATTCCTAATTCCTAATTCCTAATTCTTCAAGGATAGAAGACAGGAGTAATTCATAATTTCTAATTCCTTTAGATTATTCCCTTAGATTTATTTTATGTTTTTAAGTTATAATCCCACTTAAATGTAAAATTATTGGGAATGTTAAGGGCATTTTCCTTAATTGATACAAAATACTTTTGTGTGAGGAATTAAATATGGTACTTTCTTTGACTAAAAACTCCTTAGATTATAATACCCCAAAACCAAGCGATCGCTTACCAGAAAAACTATTCGGTACAGATGGTATTCGTGGAAAGGTAGGAGAATTATTAACCCCAAATTTAGCGCTACAGGTAGGGTTAGCCGCAGGTAGTGTTTGGCAGGAGTTTAAAACCGCTCAAGGTGTTGTTATTATAGGACAAGATTCCCGTAATTCTAGCGATATGTTATCAATGGCTATTACATCGGGGTTGACTTCTTTAGGGTTAGAAGTATGGAATATTGGTTTATGTCCTACTCCCTGTGTTGCTTACTTAACCAAAACCACAGAAGCCATTGGCGGCATCATGATTTCTGCTAGTCATAATCCTCCAGAAGATAACGGTATTAAGTTTTTTGGTTCAGAAGGTACTAAACTAGATAAATTGTTAACTAGCGCCATCGAAAATACTCTACGAAAAAATATTGATGGTGATATTAATTATCAAGATGGTAAGTGTGGAAAAATTCTTCAACACCATCATTTAGTACAAAATTATGCCCATTTTCTCAAAACTTCTCTTCCTCCAAATTTAGATTTCAGTGGGATGCGTATTGTTTTAGATTTAGCTTGGGGAGCGTCTGTAGAACTTGCACCATCTATCTTTCAGGCTTTAGGGGCAGAAGTTATTGCTTTACATCCTAGGGGTGATGGCGATCGCATAAATGTTAATTGTGGTTCAACTCATCTAAACAAATTACAAGAAGCAGTACAAAAATATCAAGGAGATTTAGGATTTGCTTTCGATGGTGACGCAGACAGAGTTATGGCAGTAGATGCCCAAGGGCGTATTATTTGCGGTGACTATATTCTTTATCTATGGGGTAAATATTTAAAAGAACGAGACTTATTACCTGATAATCTATTAGTAAGTACCGTTATGGCAAATTTAGGTTTTGAATTAGCATGGAAAAAATTAGGCGGTAAATTTTTGCGTACTGCTGTAGGTGATCAATATGTTCAAACCGCTATGTGGGAAACGGGTGCTATGCTAGGAGGTGAACAATCAGGGCATATTCTTTGTCATCATCATCATTTTTCTGGAGATGGTATTCAAACTGCATTACAATTAACTTCTCTTATTAGACAGCAAGGAGATTGTTTAGTTTCATTAGTAAATGATAGCTTTATTCAGTATCCTCAAGTATTAAAGAATATCAGAGTAGAAAATCGAGAAAAACGTCTTAATTGGCAAGATTGTACTCCCTTACAAAATGCTATTACCAAAGCTGAAGAAGCCATGGGAAATGAAGGTAGAGTGTTAGTAAGGCCATCGGGTACAGAACCTTTAATGCGGGTAATGGTAGAAGCACAAAACGAGAATTTAGTCAATTATTGGACAGATTATCTAGTTAAAATAGTAGAAGAAAATTTTGTTGATTAAGAGTTGATAGAAAAGATAATTTTTTCTGTGGAAAGAGATAAATAAGTAAAATAAATTTGAAAAGAATTATTACTAGAATCAACAGTAACTACTTTACCATATATATCTTCTGAAGCAGGAAAATCTATTAAATTTAGTTTTAAATTATCCAAAGGATTTGGGAATAAATAGTTATCAATATTTAAGGTGATTTCCGCTCCTTTTTCAATATCTTTAATTATAATTTTCTTAATAATTCCTTCGGAATAAACTTGAGTAACATCTTTTTCACTTAAAAGAGAATATCTAATCTGAAAATGATTTTTTAAACTAATTATTTCTTCTTCTTTTTCAGGTAAATATAACTTAAATTTTCCTTCTATTCCCACTATTTTATAAATATTAATAGCCTCTTTTACTCCTTTAGGGGAAACTCTTTTTTCCTCAGCAATATTAACCTCTGATTTGAGAATATTTAAGGTTTTTTCTGATATTAAAATCTCTCTACCTTTTGTATAAGATTCGATACGATAAGTCAGATTAACTTCACTACCAACAATACCATATTTAGCCCTTTTTTCCGAGCCAATATTCCCCACAACTACTTCTCCTGTGTTAATGCCAATGCCCATTTTTAAGGGTGAATATCCCCATAATTTCATCTGTTGATTAATTTCTTCCATGGCTAACTGCATGGCTAAACTACAAGCTATCGCCCTATCTGCATCGTCTTTACGGTTAACGGGTGCACCAAATAACACTAAAATTCCATCTCCCATAAATTCGTCAATTGTGCCTTGATATTCGGTGATAATATTCGCCATAAATCCCAAATAATAGTTAAGGATTTTCACCACTTCTTCTGGAGGTAAAGATTCGCTAACCGCAGTAAAACCTCGTAAATCAGAGGTAAGAATAGTAATCTGTCGTCTTTCTCCGCCTAATTTCACTCCTTCGGGAGTTTCTAGTAAAGTATTCACGATTTCCGCACTTAAATAACGCCCAAAAGTTTGTCTGATTTTACCAGCATTACGAGCATTATATATGGTAATACTTCCTGCTGCACTAATTAAACCCATAAAAGGAGGAATTAAAGGTATCCACCAACTCATTAAAAAAGCGATATAAACAATAATAACTAAAATAATTTGACTGGAAATAAAGACAATAATTTCTTGTAAAAAATGCTTTTTTCTTCTAAATATCCATGTTATAATTGCTCCTATAAATGTCCAAGTTATAATCCAGACATTCTCATAGGTTTTTGACCATGTTTTGATCAAAGATCGATCATCAATGGCACTACTAATAATTTGACTAACAATATTAGCATGAATTTCCACTCCCGCCATTCTTTTATCGGGGGAATTTGTATAAGGAGTTAAGTGAATATCTTGGAAACTTTCTCCTACAAAACCAATTAAAATAATTTTATCTTTACCCCAATTTTCAGGTAATTTATTGTCTAAAACATCGAATAAACTAACGGTTTCAAAATGGTTAACATTGCCTCGATAATTAAGTAAAATTTGATAACCACCACTATCAGCATTACTATAACCACCATCGTTACTTTTAAAAGGAATAAAAACTGTATTTCTAAATTTCCAATACTTATCTTTTTCCGTTATTTCAAGATTAATATTTTTTTTCTCTAAATAAAGTGAAGCTAAATACATTCCCAAACTCACCTGAATATTTTTTCCTCGATATAAAGCTAACAAAGCGCGGCGAATTTTATTATCTTGATCTAAAATAACATCATTGAAACCTATTTGTTTTTTTGCTTTGAGGATGGGTGAAGCCTTGACTCGATATTGTCTGTTATCCCCTATCATCTTCTCAATGCCAATAATATTTTTATTATTTTCAAAAATTTTTGTTAGTTCATCAGTACCGAGAGGAATAGGTACATCTCGATAAACGTCTAATCCGATGGCGACGGGTTGAAATTTTAGCAGTTTTTCGAGCAATTTTGCGTAAATTCCGTCAGATATTAGTGCTGTACCGATTTTTTCGACATCTTCCTCTCCTATACCCACAATCACTACTCTATTATCTCTTATTTGTGGCGATCGCATTTTAACTAATAAATCAAAAGCAAATAATTCTAAGGGTTGAAATAAACCGAAATAACGAGTAATGATAATAATTAGAGAAATTAAAGGAGTTGTAATCCATACCCCTCGCCATTGCCACCAAAAAGATTTTCTGAGTAGTCTATTTTTCGCCATGGAAATATTAATTTAATTTAGTTACTTATCTTAACAAGAAAATGAAAAAAAATAAGCTAAAATAACCTTGTAATCTCTATCTTTAATTAAAGATGAAAAATAAAAAAATCTCTAGTTTTATTATCTCCTTTTGTTTATTCTCTCTATTACTTTTATCCTCCTGTACTCCTCAACCACCTTCTCGTTTTGAAGGGGCTCAACAAGAAAGTATTTCAGCAGGAAATAAAAATACTGCCGTTGATAAAAACGCAGTAAAAGGGGCAACTTTTAATCAATTTTTTCCTAGTAATAGTGGCGAATATGAAAGAATTTTCACTCAAGAAAAAGGTGGTTTTGTTCAGGCAAAATTAAAGAAAAATGGAGAAGATTTAGCGACATTAGCTATTTTTGATACTATCAGTAACCCCAGTGCTAAAGACGATTTTAAAAATTCTACAGATAAAATTAATGGTTTTCCTGCCGTACAAAAAGGTTCTAATAGTACGGCTGTTTTAGTGGGCGATCGCTATCAAGTTAGTATAAGATCTAGTAATAATGATTTTGGCATTGAAGAAAGAAAAGAATGGTTAAGTAAATTTGATCTTAATAGTCTTTCTAAAGTAAAATAAGATTAAAAATAAACCTAATTATTAATAAAAATAAGGTTAGAATATTTCTTTTATTAAATATCTATAAACCACTAAAAAAATGAGTAAATCAATTTTTGAATTAGTCGATAACTTGCCAAAAAATAATGTTACCACCATGGTATTAAATTCCCTCGATTTCGCAATACCGGGGAAATGGCAAAATACCACAAATTTTGAACAAATGATTCGGGAAGTAACAGGGGAAAGCGATGAAGAAATGATCCAAAAAATTGGCGATCGCGCGGTATGGTTGTTTAATGATAAAACTCAAGGCTATCAAAATGCTTTATGGTTGTATCAAAATGTTGACAAAAGTGATTATGCTTTAGGTGCAGCAGCGTTAGCCAATAAAGTAGGCTCAAAAATAGGCTTTCTTAACTTTCTCAATCGTTTAACTCCTAACAACGAAAAAGCTCAAGCCATAGATTTAGCCATAAAATTAGTAGTAGAATTAGTGGCGTTTTGTCAAATAAACGGCTTACCCGGAGATAGTATCGGGGATTTTGTGGCTGCATTAAGAGAATATCAATCAGACGCATTAATGCGCATGACGGCGTTAATTTGTATCGATGGTTTAGTGCCTTTTGGTGCAGATTTTATTATGAAAGTTGAATCAACTTTAAACAACCTTTCTACCCAAGAATTAAATAATAATGCTGGATTTTCTAGTGTTAGTAAACTGATTCCGGGCAACAATTCTGAAGGAAAATTACAGTTTATTAGTAATAGTTTTGAAGCTGTAAAAAGTTGGATGATAGGCTTTGTTAGTAGTCATAATTTAACCCAAAATGAAGTTATGAAAAACCTTAGTAACTTTGTCGAATTTTCTGAAGATAAACTCGATTATGTTGCTGCATTCCTTGATATGTCAACTAATTATTTTGAACATACAGGCACACAATCCATTGCTAGAAGTCTAATTTCCAGAGCAATGATGGAAGTTTAACTACTTAAAAAGGAAGGATAAGTATTAAATAAATATTATACTTATCCTCAATGTTTTTAAATTATTATATGTAACTAATTTACTGATAATTTGACAAAAATAGTTAAATGTTTTTATCCTTTATATATAGTAAAAAATTAAAAAAATTAAATAAATATAAGGGTATTTTTTCGCTATTTTAATTAATAAAAAGCATCTAAATCAAGAGCTTGAGAACCACCTTCTAATAATAATACAATTAATTTTTTCAACTGTGTCCAAATTAACGCAGCAATCAAAATAGTTAAACTACCAGAAATAGTATAGGACAAAACACGATTATAGGTAAAAATTTCTAATCCCGCCGCCAGAAAAACACAAATACCGACACAAATACCCAAAAAGGGTAATTTTAAGATAGAAATTTCTGCCATATTAACTTTTATGCCTTTTCTCCCTTGTTTGCCCCATTTATTAACTTGTTGTTTCAATGCCGCTTCAAAAGCTAAACCGCAGGTAACACCGATAAAAAAACCAAAAAATAAAAGTGCGATAGGAGGTTCAGGTAAATAATACATATTTTTGTGTAAAAAGAAAATTAAATCATAACTGTTTGTTACAAAATATTAACATCTTTTCGCAATTAAAACTTAGACATCCTTCAATTAAGTAAAACATCTTAGAGTATTCATTTTAAATCGGGATGACAGGATTTGAACCTGCGACATCCTGCTCCCAAAGCAGGCGCGCTACCAAGCTGCGCTACATCCCGTTATTAACCTTATTAATCATAACGCAATAAAAGTTTTTCTGCAAGTTTATAATTAATTACCTTATTTCAGTATATTATTGAATTATTAATTGTTCATTATTCATTGCTAATGGCTTCTTTACAACAATCATTAAAGCAATACTTCGGTTATGATAGTTTTCGAGATGGACAAGAAGAAATCATTACTCAAGCATTAGAAAATAGAGATTTATTGATAATAATGCCCACAGGAGGCGGTAAATCCTTATGTTTTCAACTCCCAGCCTTACTTAAAAAAGGTGTTGCCATCGTTGTTTCTCCTCTTATCTCTTTAATGCAAGATCAAGTTACTGCTTTACAGGATAATGGTATTGGGGCTACTTTTCTTAATAGTACTCTCGATTTTCAGGAAGTGCGTCGCCGAGAGCAAGATATTTTATCAGGAAAAATCAAATTACTTTATCTTGCCCCAGAAAGGTTAGTTAGTGAAAGATTCCAAGATTTTTTAAATACCATTGCCTCTACTATCACTATTTCTTTTTTTGCTATGGATGAAGCTCATTGCATTTCAGAATGGGGGCATGATTTTCGTCAAGAATATCGTCAATTACGACAATTACGTTTTCGTTTTCCTGATATTCCCCTCATGGCTTTAACCGCCACAGCAACCACGAGAGTGCAGAAAGACATTATATGTCAGCTTAACTTAATAAATCCTGCTATTCACCGTTTTAGCTTTAATCGTAGCAATCTTTATTATGAGGTGCAACCACGTCAAAAACGCACTTATCAACAAGTTTTTAACCTTCTTCGGTGTTTAGATGGTTCAGGTATTATTTATTGTTTTGCTCGTAAAACAACTGAAGATTTAGCCTCTCGTCTCCGAGAAGATGGTATTTCTGCTTTACCCTATCATGGTGGTTTAAGTGATGAAATGCGATCGCAATATCAAAATAGTTTCATTCGAGATGATGTCAGAATCATGGTGGCAACGGTGGCTTTTGGCATGGGAATTAATAAACCAGACGTGCGTTTTGTGATTCATCATGATTTACCTCGTAACGTTGAAAGTTACTATCAAGAGTCAGGAAGGGCTGGAAGAGATAGTGAACCTGCTAAATGTATTTTATTATATAATCCTAATGATAAGTATAAAATTGATTATTTTATTAAACAAAAAAGTACTTTACAAGAGCAAAAAATCGCTTATCAACAGTTAACAAAAGTCATTGAATATGCTGAAACAAATTATTGTCGTCGAATTATACAATTAGGTTATTTTGGAGAAAAATTTAAAGGTAATTGTGATGGTTGTGATAACTGTTTAAATCCTAAAGAAATTGAAAATTGGACAATTGAAGCTCAAAAGTTTTTATCTTGTGTTGCTCGTGTTGATGAAAAATTTGGTATTAAACATATAATAGATATTTTAAGAGGTTCAAGGGCAGAAAAAATTTATAAATATGGACATCATTTATTATCAACTTACGGTATCGGTAAAGATAAAACTTCTAATCAATGGGAATATTTAGGAAAATCTCTTATTTATCAAGGATTATTAAATCAGACTAATGATAGCTATCGAATTTTAAAATTAAATACAGAAAGTTGGGAAATATTACGGCTAAAAAGACAAGTAAAAATTGCAGTAGAAAATAATAGCATTGAGAAAAGACTAACTGAATTTAATCCTAAAGCCTTAGAAATTGAGTTATTATTGAATAGACTAAAAAAATTAAGAAAAACATTAGCTGACAAAGAAAATATTGCACCTTACGTTATTTTTGGTGATTCAACCTTAAAAGTTATGGCACAAATGCAACCAAAAACTATAGATATTTTAAGTAAATTATCAGGAGTAACAGAATATAAATTGCAAAAATATGGGGATAAATTTTTAAGAGAAATATTAGCGTTTTGTCATCAAGAAATTTTACCCGTCGCTTTACCTAATCAGACTCAAATGAAAACTTTACAGCTATATCAACAAAATTTAACCATAACAGAAATTGCTAAAGAAAGAGGTTTAACAGTAAGTACTATTATTAGTCATTTTGTGGAATTAATCAAACTAAATCAACCCATAAATTTAGATAAATTTGTTACCCCCGATAAACAAAAAACTATCATTAATATTATTAATAAATTAGGCAATCAACCCTTAAAAGTAATTAAAGATAAATTAGGAGATAATTATACTTATGACGAAATCAGATTAGTCAAAGCATGGCAAGGAAAAATAAGTAACAAGTAATAAGTAAATTTAAAAGAAATCTAATCTTTTTTGATGCACAAATTAATAATCATAGAAAAGAAAAAAAACATAAATTAACTAATTAATGAATAGAGTTTTATACCTTTAAAATTGAGATTCAAATAAGTCTAAATCTTCTTCAAAAATTTGATCTATAGGTAACATTTTACCGTCTTTTACCATCATTTTATGATCTTTTGTTGCTCTAATAATTCTACCATCTTCTAATTCATATTCAAACACTTCCTGCATTCCTCTATCATGCCATTGAGCAATAAATTGAGTATAAATAAAACCATTTTTATCCACACTATAAACTTGACAATTCAGATTTTTTTCCACTATTTTCTTAATAGGAATTGCACCATATTCCACTGTTAAAATTTCTGTATCGCCACTTAAACAGTATTCCGCAAATTGCACCATTTGTTTAAATAAACTCTCTGCAATTTCTTTTTTAACACCGTTTTTCATCGAACCATCTATAAAAATTTCTCGATGTTTTTCCATCTCCGAAGCCTTTTTTTTACCCATGGCACGACGTAGCAAATCCGCTTCTCCCAAAGAATAACCTGCTAAATCTTGAGCCATTTTCATAATCTGCTCTTGATACACAAGTACTGCGTAAGTTTCCTTTAAGATAGGCTCAAGTAACGGATGATCATATTTTATTGCTTCTCTACCGTGTTTACGGTTAATAAAAATCGGGATTAAACCAGCATCAAGAGGTCCAGGGCGATATAAGGCTAAAATAGAAGAAATATCCTCAATTCCTGACGGTTTTAACTCTTTAACAATTTCTTTCATGCCGTCAGACTCTAGCTGAAAAATTCCTTCTAAATCTCCTCTTTCTAAAAGTTTATGAGTTTGTGCTACATCATTTGGTAACTTCTTACTTGTACCTTTAGCGATAATTTCTAAGGCTTTTCTTTCCCCTAATGGCAACTCATCCACATCAATTATTATGTTTTGATTTTGCTCAATTAAGTCCGCCGTTTTTTGAATTGTCGTGAGATTTTTTAAGCCTAAAAAGTCCATTTTTAATAAACCTAAAGACTCTAAATCTTCCATAAAATATTGAGTAATAACTGAACCTTCATTATTTTTTTGTAAAGGTACAATTTCATCTAATTTTTCACTAGAAATTACTACTCCAGCCGCATGAACTCCGAATGTTTTATTTGTACCTTCAATTCTCATAGCCATTTCTAACCATCGCTTAACATGAGGCTCACTTTCGTATTTTTCTTTAAATTCTGGAGATGGTGTTTCCTCAGAAATCATCACTTTTAACTTAGCAGGTTTTCCCCTAGAGACAGGAATTAATTTCGCCATATGATCTGCTTCCGCATAAGGTATAGCAAGTACCCTAGCCACATCTTTTAATACTGATTTTGAAGTTAAACGGTTAAACGTAATAATTTGTGCAACCTTATCTTCTCCGTATTTATCTGTGACATATTTAATCATTTCTTCTCTTTTATCTATGCAAAAATCCGTATCAATATCAGGCATAGATTTACGTTCAGGATTTAAAAATCTTTCAAATAATAAACCGTGATGAACAGGATCAATATTGGTAATTCCTAACCCATAAGCGACTAAAGATCCCGCCGCCGAACCTCTTCCTGGTCCTACTGGAATATTATGATCTCTTGCATATTTTATATAATCCCACACTACTAAAAAATAGGTACAAAAACCCATCTTTTCCATCATCTTTAATTCATACTCTAAACGCTCTCGATATTCTAGGGGAACTTCATTTCTTTGATAACATTTTAATCTTTTTAATAAACCTTCCCAAGTAACTTCTTCTAAAAAACTTTCGGCATTATGTCCTACAGGTACTTCATAATTGGGAATGCGAGGTTCACCTAATAGATTATAAACTTTAATTTTATCCGCTATTTCTAAGGTATTTATAATCGCTTTTTCGATGGTTTCTTCCTCAAGATGATCCCTAAATAATAACCGCATTTCTGCTTCTGATTTAAGGTATTCTGTCCCTGAATAACGCAGTCTTTTTAACTCATCAATAGTCTTTTTCGTATTAATACATAAAAGTGCATCATGGGCTTCTACATCATTACAAGAAATAAAATGAGAATCATTGGTAGCAACTATTTTTATGTCTAATTTATTGCTAATTTTGACAATTTCAGTATTGACTATTCTATCTTCTTGTGAACCATGATCTTGAATTTCTAAGTAAAAATCATCCCCAAAAACTCCTTTATACCACTTAGCAACTTCTTTCGCTCTTTTATAATCTCCCTGTAAAATTGCTTGGGGAATTTCTCCTCCTAAACAGGCACTTGTAACAATTAAACCTTCATGATATTTTTCTAATAACTCTTTATTAATACAAGGACGACCAAATGGCCCTTTCCCCTGCATTCCCTGAAGGTGAGATATAGTCGTTAATTTGACTAAATTTTGATAACCTTGTTTATCTTTTGCTAAAACAATTTGATGATATTTTCTAATTTTTTTATGCTGTTCTGTAATATCCGCATTAATCACATACATTTCATTCCCAATGATGGGTTTAATGCTCTTATTCATGCAGTTTTTAATTAATTGTATCGCACCATACATCACACCATGATCCGTAACGGCGATGGCCGGCATATTCAGTTGTATAGCACGTTCAACCAACGCTGGAATTTGAGAAGCACCATCGAGAAGACTATAATCAGTATGAATATGTAAACCAACAAAAGACATTAAGTAACCATTAGCTATTGAAAACTACTAATCTATCTTACAAAGATCTTCACCATTTTGACGGATATTCTTTATTCTTCTTCAGAATTTTGATTATTTTTTGTATCGGTATTCTGATTAACATTTTCATCCCAATCAGAGTCATAGCGATTCCAAGGCAAAATCGGTTTGGCGTTGCTGAATTAAGGTATGATTTTTAGATAAAGGGGTCAAATTATCAAAAATAAAAAAATGATACAATGTCCAGAGTGCGGGTCTAAACATATTCACAAAAATGGAATTAAAAAAGGAAAGCAAAATCATCTTT
>NZ_JBGSUU010000017.1:0-16581 GCF_041753295.1 Geminocystis sp. | reverse complement strand
AAGTTACGAGCGATCGCTCGTCGGCTCTGGTACACAGCACGCCTCTGTGATAATTTAAGAGAGTAATAAAGATACGTGCGCGTAGCGTGCCTTCGGCATCACCTTATCTAAAAATCATACTTTAATTCAGCAACGCCGATTTTCTAAATAACGATTTTGTGCTTGTAATTCCTCGACAATAGCAACTTTTTCCGTAGCGATGGCATTTCTAACTACTTGTTGAATATTAGCAGGGGTAAGATGTTGTAAATAATTATTTTGTGCTTGTAATTCCTCGACAATAGCAACTTTTTCCGTAGCGATGACATCTCTAACTACTTGCTTAATATTTATATGAGTAAGATGTTGTAAATAATTATTTTGTTTCTCTAATTCTGCAAAAATAAATGATGTTTCTAAAGTAATAACTTTTTGCATAGCCGAAGCAATATTTTCAGGAGTTAAGTTATTTAAACCATCAAGACTTTTAGTTTGTAACTGTAATTGTTTGATTAAAATACTCTCATCAGAAATAATAGCTTTTTGAATTTCACTAGCAATATTTTCTGGTGTTAAAGTACTTAAACAACTAAGATTATTAGCTAAATTTTCTAAACTTTTAGACGTATCTTCTTTAGAAGAATTATCTAATCTTGATAGTAACTTTTGAGGTGATTCAAGAAAAGCAATTTCACTGAGTTTTTTTCTTAAATTATTACGAGTATTTTGTCTTAATTTTGCCCCTTTTGCTAAATACCACATCATAAAAATAGCACTACTCATTCCAACTAAAGAAGTAGAAAAAGCTGTTTTCATTCCCTCTAATAATTTAGTGGAAGAATCTAATAATGATTGTGTGTTATCAATTCCGCTTATACCTATTTCTTGCAAACCTAAAAAGATGCCTAAAATGCCTAAAGCTGTTAATAAAGTTGGTGCATAATAAACTGGGCTACGAGGTACAGAATTGCTTAATAAGCTAGGATAAGATGAAAGAATATAAGACTTATTTTCTAATTCAGGAGAAAAAGTTAAATCTTGATTTGTTTTACCTTTTAAATGTTTTAACACCCACTTTCTAACATCTTCTCTAATATCTTTTTTATCACAATCATTAAAATTAATAGTTGTTTTATTTTTACTTTGCGTTAAAAAATCTATAGTATCATTAATTAATTTGAAATTTTTATCATTTTTATAGTTTTCTACATCTTGATTTTCTTGCCAAATAAAATAAATAGCAAATAGTAGAATTAAAGCCCATCCTAAAATATTGGAAATAGTTAAGAAAAAATTGAGCATAATTTGATATTTTATTGATTAAAATTGAAAATTTTTTGAAAATTTGTTGATTTCTTCTGAAGATAAAACTTCCGTAGCTACTCTGATAGGCAAATGAGCGGCATCTTTATAATTATCCACATTAGAAATTAATTGTAAACTATAAAGTACTTCTTCCGAAACTATTTCTTTATCTTCAATTAAATAGACAAAATTAGGGGCATAATTTCTTAAAAGTCTTACCTGTCATCTTACTTTTAAATCTCTCAAAGATTTGACTAAAAAATGTTCATTATTAAATATTTCATCGGCTGCTAATTTCCATGAATGATTAACGGCATGAATTTCTTTAACTAAACTTTCAAAAGGTGGTGTTAATAAAGTCTGTAAGTTCATTTTAATTGATTGATTTCATAAAATTGTATTTATTATTTTTCTTGCCATCTACTTATCAGTAGCGATTTGCTATTTTATGCAAGTTATCAGATAAATTTCTTTTATATAAGTTAAAAAACTGTAAATTATCGATATAGTAGCAAAAGAAAGAATCTAATTCTCCTTATTCAAAGATAAATCTCTAAATGCACAGAATTCAAGCAACCCCTAGCGGATGGAATCCTGATACCGATGGGGTAATTATTATTCAACAAAATCCAGCGCCTATTATCTTCTTAACTAGCGCAGATACGGATATTCAAACTATTGCTACTTCTATAGAATATTTACCAGCAAATTTTCCTGATATTCGAGTGGTTAATTTACTGCAATTACAACAAGAATTGACGATTGATACTTATGCACAAGAAGTTTTATCACAAGCAAAAGTGATTATTTTACGATTATTAGGAGGAAGAAGTTATTGGAGTTATGGCTTAGAAGTTTGTAAAGAAATAGTTAGCCAAAATAACGCTCATTTAATCATTTTACCCGGAGATGATCGTCCTGATTTCGAGTTAATTAATCATTCTAATATTTCGTTATCTAAAGTTAATCAATTTTGGCAATATTTAACAGAAGGAGGAGTGGAAAATTTTGTTAATGCTTTTAAGTTTATAAGTGACAGTTTTTTTGATACTAAATTTAACTTTAATTCACCTCAAGTAATTTCTCGTTTAGGAATTTATAACAAAAATTCGACATCTTTTATTAAAGAGAATAATTCAGAGGGAGGAATGCCGATAAATAAAATAAAAGAAAATAAATTAACCTCAGAAAATAAGATAATTAATTCAAATATTGACACTGCTATTATATTTTATCGATCTCATTATTTATCAAGTAATCTTAAACCCATTGACGCATTATGTCAAAGTTTAGAAGAAGAAAATTTAACCAATATTGCTATTTATGTATCTTCCCTCCAAGAGATAGATATTCAAGAAGAATTAATAAAATTATTACAACATCATCAAGTAAGATTAATTTTAAATACCACTAGCTTTTCTGTGGCTAAAATCGGTGATGAAATTAACGCTAAAATTTGGCAAATATTAGATATTCCCGTTTTACAAGTTATCTTAAGTGGTAGCACTCAACAGTATTGGGAAGATAACTTTCAAGGCTTATCGCCGAGAGACGTTGCTATGAATGTTGCTTTACCTGAAGTTGATGGAAGAATTATCACTCGTGCGATTTCGTTTAAATCTGTCGCAACTTGGCATTCTCAATTAGAAACAGATATTATCGAATATAAACCTTTAATAAATCGAGTAAAATATATTGCTAAACTAGCAGAAAAATGGGTTAATTTAAGTAAGATTAATAACTCAGAAAAAAAAGTTGCTTTAATTTTAGCTAACTATCCCAATAAAGACGGAAGAATTGCTAATGGTGTTGGTTTAGATACTCCAGCTAGTTGCATTAATATTTTAAACTCTTTACTTGATAATGGTTATAATATTAATGATATTCCAGCTAACGGTGATGACTTGATTTTTAAATTAATTGAAGGGGTAACTAATGATTTAGAAATGCAATCTAACCGAAAAATTAATCAATATTTATCTTTAGAAAACTATCAAAATTATTTTCAAACTTTACCCTTAGAAGTTCAACAACAAATTATTAATAGATGGGGTGATTTTGATACCCCCCAGCCCCCCTTACTAAGGAGGGAGTCGAAGACGGGGGGATTGCCATTAATAAGAGAGGAGTCGAAGATAGGGGAAATATTTATCCCCATTTCTGGTTTACAATTAGGTAATATTTTTATTGGCATTCAACCCTCAAGAGGTTATGATTTAGATCCTAGTTTAAATTATCATGCACCAGATTTAGAGCCAACTCATCATTATTTAGCTTTTTATTATTGGGTGCGAGAAATTTTCAAAGCTGATGCTATTATTCATGTAGGAAAACATGGTAATTTAGAATGGTTGCCGGGTAAAAGTTTAGTTTTATCAGAGAATTGTTACCCTGAAATAACTTTAGATAATTTACCTAATTTTTATCCTTTTATTGTAAATGATCCGGGTGAAGGTTCACAAGCAAAACGTAGAGCAAATGCAGTCATTATTGATCATTTAACTCCACCTTTAACCCGTGCAGAATTATATAATGAATTATTAGAATTAGAGGCTTTAATTGATGAATATTATCAAGCACAAAGTCTTAATCCTAGTCGTTTAAATATTATTGGCGATCGCATAGTAAAATTAATAAAAGAAACTAACTTAAATGAAGATTTAGCCATTAAAAAGCTAAATAAAGATAGTTTTTCAGAATTTTTAACTACTACTGACAGTTATTTATGTGAATTAAAAGACGCTCAAATTAGGGATGGTTTGCATATTTTTGGAGAATGCCCCGAAGGAAGACAATTAAGAGATTTAATTATAGCAATTGCACGTTTTAGTAGTTATAATAACTTAGGTTTAATTGAAGCTATTAAACAAGATTTAGAAAATCATTTAACTGAATTAATAATAAATAATCAAGAAGATAAGCCATTATTTAATATTAAGGAGAAATTAGAAGATAAAGAAAGCAAAGAATATATAGAAAATTTTGCTTGTCAATTAATTGATAGTCTTATTCAAGAAAAAAATAATACTAATTTATTTTTACAAAATATAGAATCAATTATTAATAATAATAAAGGTAAATCTTGGATAGCTGAATTATTAAACAAAAAAAATTATCAAAAAATTAGCTTAGGAAAACATACCGAAAAATCTCTTAATTGGATAGTGAATAATTTACTACCAAATTTAAGAAAAACTGATCAAGAAATCACCAATTTAATGAGAGGATTAGAAGGCAAATTTATCCCCAGTGGTTCATCAGGTGCACCTAGTCGAGGTAGATCTGATGTATTACCCACGGGACGCAATTTTTATTCGGTGGATATAAGAGCAATTCCCAGTGAAACAGCTTGGGATGTAGGTAGAAAAGCAGCAGATGCAGTAATTGAACGATATACCCAAGAAAACGGCGAATATCCTCGCACATTAGCGATTTCCGTTTGGGGTACTTCCACTATGCGCACAGGAGGAGATGACATTGCTCAAATTATGGCATTAATGGGCATAAAACCTGTCTGGGATGGCGTTACTCGTAGGGTTGTGGATTATGAAATTATCCCTATTTCTGTATTAGGGCGACCTCGTATAGATGTAACTGTTAGAGTTTCGGGCTTTTTTCGTGACGGATTTCCCAGTATAATAGAATTATTATATAAAGCGATTGTAAATTTGTCAACCCTTAAAGAAGAAAAAGAAAATAATCCCCTTGCTTTACAAGTAGAAAAAGAGACCAAATATTGGTTAAATCAAGGATTAGAAAATAATCAAGCAAAAGATAGAGCAAGTTATCGTTTATTTGGTTCAAAACCGGGTGCTTATGGTGCTGGTTTACAAGGTTTAATCGAGTCACAAAATTGGGAAACAGATGCTGATTTAGCTAGGGCTTATTTAAACTGGAGTAGTTACGCTTATCAAGGGAGTAAAGGAGTTTCTATGCCAGAAGTTTTTGAGCAAAGATTGAAGGAATTGCAAATAGTTTTACACAACCAAGATAACCGTGAACATGATTTATTAGATTCCGATGATTATTACCAATTTCAAGGAGGATTAACCGCAGCAGTCAGACATTTAAAAGGAGAAAATCCTGTTACTTATTTTGGGGATAATTCCCAACCTAATAACCCAAAAGTTAGGGCATTAAAAGAGGAAATTGCGAGGGTTTATCGCAGTCGAGTTATTAACCCTAAATGGATAGCAGGAGTTATGCGTCATGGTTATAAAGGTGCTTTTGAAATGAGTGCTACTGTGGACTATTTATTTGCATATTCTGCTACTACGAAAAGTGTACCTAATTTTATGTTTGAAGGAGTAGCTAAAAGTTATTTATTCGATGAAAAAATACACCAATTTATTCAAGAAAAAAATCCTTGGGCATTAAGAGATATAGCCGAAAGATTAATCGAAGCATCTCAACGAAATTTATGGGAAAATGTTAGTCAAGAAATGTTAGATAAACTCAGAAATATCGCCCATGAATCAGAGGCAATTATTGAAGGCAAAATATGATTTAATTTAGATAATTTTTGTAACAAGTTTAATCTTAAACTAACGAAGATAAAAACTAATAATGACATTAAAGTCGTAATGTGTTATGCATTGTAATAAATAATCAACCTTAATTTTATGAGTTATTTAATACTTTTACTACTTTAATTTAGTAGTAAGTTGATGTGCTTTATAAAAAGTCTCTAAACTATGAGTATCCCCCACAAAACGCCAATGCCAAGGCTCATAATTGACACCCTGTAAGTTATCGGGAGTAAAAGACAACTCGAAACTATATTTTGCTGCATTATTTTTTAACCAGTTATAAGCAGAAGTTTGCTCAAAATTAGTACTTAAATTAGTTGCAGGTACATTACCGTCACCAATATCGATGGCGTAGCCAGTATGATGTTCACTATATCCCGGCGGTGCACTTACTTCTGCCCTTTTTGAAGTGGGTTGTTTCCGTTGTTCTTTTACTTGAAAAAAGAGGTATTCTTGATCTTTAATGGATCTAAATCCTGATATTGGCATTAAGATTATACCCTGAGTTTTCGCATCGGTTTGCATTTGTAAAAATTTATCTGCCGCCTTCTGTCTTAATTTGATTCCACCATCGTTAGTAATAGCTTTTAACTCGTTTTGGGATGCTTCTTCATAGGGTAAATGCCCTAAAATATTATCAGGAATTTTCTCCTCTTGATTTAATGGTGGTGATGTCTGGTTTTGTGTCACCGTAGGTGTATTATTTTCGACAGTTTCTACAGGTTGAGTTTGGTTAACATTTACAGACTTTGGCGGAGAATTTCGGTTAAAAAAGAAGAAAGCCAGTGCTAAAAACGCAACAGTACTCCCTACAATGACAATATTAACCTTATTTGTGGTGATATAACTTGATTTGATTGTTTTTTTCGCTTCCCTTAAAGCAACTGGAATTTCATCCATAGATGTTATCTTTCTTGATTTGATATTAAATTATTCTAACTTTTTGTGACTCAATAATCATTACTTTCAGTATATCTTCAGCTAAATTTCAGGTAAACTAGCTTTAATAGAACATAAACTAATAGATTCAAAACAATAATTAATCATTATTTCGAGATAAACTAACTATGAGTTACGATATAGAAAAATCAGTTTTAGAAAGATACGAAGAAGGGGCAAAAAATCATCAACCTAGTTTATGTTGCCCGACAGAATATGACACTCAATTTCTGACAATTATTCCTGATGAAATTATAGCAAAAGATTACGGCTGTGGAGATCCTACTAAATATGTAAAGGAGGGTGAAATTGTCTTAGATTTAGGCTCAGGTGCAGGAAAAAATTGTTATATTATTGCTCAAAAAGTTGGTAAAAATGGACAGGTTATCGGGGTTGATTTTAATGATGAAATGCTTAATTTAGCTCGTAAATATCAATCAGAAATTAGTGATAAATTAGGCTATAATAATACTAACTTTATTAAGGCTAAAATTCAAGATTTAAAATTGCCTTTACACAAGGTTGAATTGTGGTTAAAAAATAATCCTATTAATAGTTTAGAACAATTACGCACTTTTGAAACAGAATGCGATCGCCTTCGTCAAGAAGAAACCTTAATAAAAGATAATTCTATTGATATTGTGGTGTCTAATTGTGTTTTAAACTTAGTTAAACCTGAGGATAAAAAACAATTATTTAACGAAATTTATCGAGTCTTAAAAAGTGAAGGAAAAGCGGTTATTTCTGATATAATATGTAACGAAGACGTCCCATTAGAAATGGTAAAAGATCCTGAATTATGGAGTGGTTGTATATCTGGGGCTTTTCGGGAAGATAAATTTATCAAAATGTTTGAAAATGCAGGATTTAAACAAGTAGAAATTTTAGCAAAACAAAACGAACCTTGGCAAGTAGTAAATGGAATCGAATTTCGCTCATTAACTGTCAAAGCCTCTAAAGAAAAATCTGAGCAAATTAATAATAACTCTTGTTGCCCTCCAACATCTTGTTGCTAAAAATAGAGTGGGCATTGCCCACAAAAATCATCAATATTAACTAAATATTATCATCACTCAATAATGCTAATTCAAGAAAAAATAACTAACTTTACAGATAAAATTAATCATAATTTACTCAAAGATAAAATAACAGTTTTACAGATAAATTTAGGTAGAAAATGTAACCTTTCTTGTCATCATTGTCATGTGGAAGCATCTCCAAAACGAAAAGAAGAATTAACCCCCGAAATCTGTGAACAATTAGTCACAATTATTAATAATTTTCCACAAATAAAAACTGTTGATTTGACAGGAGGTGCACCAGAAATGCACTATGGTTTTAAAGAATTAGTAGAAACAGCTAGAAATAATAATAAAGAGATAATAGTTAGATCAAATTTAACCATTTTTTTTGAGTTTAGTTATGAAGATTTACCACAATATTTTGCTCAAAATCAAATCAGAGTTGTCGCTTCTTTACCTTGTTATTTAGAAGATAATGTCGATAAACAAAGAGGTAACGGAGTTTATAATAAATCTATTCTTGCCTTACAAAAACTTAATCAATTAGGCTATGGAATTAATCCAAATTTAGTTATTGATTTAGTCTATAATCCACCTTTACCAAAAGATAATAACTTTCAATTAACTCCCGATCAAAAAAACTTAGAAAAAGATTATAAACAATATTTATTAGATAATTTTAATATTAAATTTAATCAGCTATTAACTATTACTAATTTACCTATCGGTAGAACTAATTTTTATCTTGAAAAACATCAATTAAAAGATAGTTATTTACACTTTTTATCAGAACATTTTAATAGCAAAATATTAAATAATTTAATGTGTAAAAATCAATTATCAGTGGATTATTTAGGCAATATTTATGACTGCGATTTTAATCAAATGGAGAATATTAATGCTTTAGATAATTTACAAAAGAAAGTAACTTTACAAAAAATTATTGAAGAAAATAACTTAGATTTAATTAATCAGATACAAACTCGAAACTATTGCTATGGTTGCACTGCTGGTAATGGTTCTAGTTGCGGAGGTTCTTTAACTAATAAATAATTGATATTATGTTAAGATAAAAATGTTTATTTAATTTTATTATTTTAACTAAATTTAACATGGTTTTAAAAGCAGTTTTATTTGATTTTAGTGGAGTAATCATTAATGATGAAAAAATCCAAAAAAAATTGATTGATGATTTATTATTAGCAGAAAATTTACGCCCTTCAGGAAAAGAATATCAAGAAATTTGTCTAGGTAAAAATGATCTATCATCTTTCCGTGATATTTTAGCAAAAAGAGGAAGAATTATCTCTGATGAATATTTAGATAAACTCATCAAGAAAAGAAGCGATGGTTACTATAAAATTGTTCAAGAAATGTCAGAATTACCTATTTATGACAAAGTAATTGAATTTATCCTTTCCCTTCAAACTCGTAATTTATCACTGGCAATGGTGACAGGATTGTTTAATCGAGAAGTAGAGTATATTTTGAATAGAATGAATATAAGGCAATATTTTAATGTAATTGTAGCTGGAGAAGACATCAAATTAGGTAAACCGTCACCTAGTTGTTACTTATGGGCAATCAAAAAATTAAATCAACAAAATCTGAATTTATACCTTGAAGCCTCTCAGTGTTTGGTTATTGAAGATACGCCCATAGGCATCAAAGCAGCAAAAAATGCAGGAATGTCAGTGGTAGGAGTAACTAATACCTATCCTTTTCATATCTTACATCGACAGGCTAACTGGTGTGTAGATCATCTCATGGAGTTAGATTTAGATTGGATTAGTGACCAGACAGAAAAATCCTCCACTATGATATAATTTAATCTTATCTTGGGGTATTAGCTCATTTGGTAGAGTGCTGCGATCGCACCGCAGAGGTAAGGGGTTCGATTCCCCTATACTCCATAACGCCTAACTCTGGTTTCATATATATTTTAGAATTTATCCCTATGTTTTTTCATTCCCTAATTATTCATTTTCGATAACACAAACAATCCGAAAACCAATAAAATTATAACTAGAATCAGCAGCATAATTTCCCCTTTTTGCACTACGACAATATTGTGAAGATAATGACCAAGATCCACCTCTAACAACTCTTGGTTGATTACCCATGTTAGATTGATAAGGTGATCCGTCTTTTGGTTTTTGAATATAACTATTTAGATAATGATCTTCACACCATTCCCATACATTCCCATGAACATCATATAAGCCAAAAGGATTAGGATAAAAGTTATCCACAGAAGTAGTTTTTTTCTCAAATTTACCAGTATTTTTTTTACTATCGTTATTATTTTTTGCGTCATAATTAGCAAAATCTTGAGTTATCATATCTCCAAAGAAAAACGGTGTTTTCGTATTGCCACGACAACTATATTCCCACTCGGATTCAGTGGGTAAGCGATAAGTTCTACCTGTATATCTACTTAAGCGTTTACAAAATTCTTGTGCATCTAACCAAGACACTTTTTCTACTGGTAAATTATCCCCTTTATAAAAAGAAGGGTTATGTTTAATAACTCTACTCATTTTAGGAAAAGATGAAACCGTACGCCATTGTATTTGAGTTATGGGATATTTACTCACATAAAAAGAGTTTAAACTAACTAAATGTTGAGGACTTTCGTCTTTATCTCTCCCGATTTCGTTATTATTAGATCCCATCATAAATGATCCTGACGGGATAAAAACCATATCGAGATTAACTCCTTCCCCTAAATATTCCACAAAAAATTGTCCCGTATTAGAGATAATATTTTTCTTGACACTAGACATTAAACCAAATAATTTTTTTTCTGGTTCAATGGTGATAGTTTCAAAGGTGAATTTTTCGATGTTGGGATAATTCGTTTTTGGATGAATAATTGATGGTGGAATAACAATCATCGAGTTTTTTTGAACGATAGTTTCGTCAATTTCCTCCTCTAAGGAAAAGATTGAAAGACGTTTCTCTGGAGGAATTTCTTGGGGGGTAAGAATATTCTCCGCAACACCACTTTCTTTAAATAGTTGTAACCAATCTCGTAAATATTGAGGACGTTGTTTTTGATTTAACTCCATACCCTTAATAATAGCTTCATTGAAGCGATCGCTAATATCTGGGTTAAACTGTTGAGGAGAGATTAAATCTTTATACTCCCTAAATTTAGCAGGAGTAGGTAATTGTGCCGTAACTAAGACATAAAGGGTAGCTGCAAGGGAATAAATATCAGTACAGGGCTTAATATTACTATTTTCGATGGATTGCTGCTCTGGAGGGGAAAAACAATCTATCATGACATTTTTATTTTTTCTTGGCGCTAAGGCAAACAACTTCACCGCTAATCCATAATCTGTTAAAATCGGCTCTTGGGAATTTTGATCAATAATAATATTTTGAGGTTTTACATCTTCATGAATACATCTATTTTGATGAAGAATATTTAAAGCTGAGGCAATTTTATTAATTAATTTTAAGGCTTCTGAAGGTTCAAATTTTCCATAACGATCAATATAAGTAGCTAAATCTAATCCTTCAACATAATTCATAACCATATATGCCTGATTATCTTCTAAAAAAACTTCAGGATAAAGGTGTGTGATATAAAGATTTTGACATTTATTTGCTACTTGCTGGGCTTGTTGAATTAATTTTTCTTCCAATTCTTCTGCATTATTCGCCGATTTCCAAAAGAGATTAATAGCTTTTATTGTAACCAGTTGAGAACTTTTTGTGTCTTTTGCTCGATAATAAAATCCTGAACCACTCCTAGGTAAAATAGACTCAATAATATATTGACCTTTATTTAATTGTTTTCCTTTTTTCCAATTGCTCATGAACACTCAAACTGGTTTTACTACTAATTAAATCATAATAACATTCAAGGTGTATAGATAATTTTAGTCAGAAAATGAAAAAATAATAAACCCTAACATAATATTAAAAAGTTAAGGTTTATTAATAGGTGATAAAACGTTATTTTTTTGCTACTTGTTGAGTTAAAATTTCCATAGCTTTTTTGAATTGTGCATCTTCGATAGTACCCACTTTTTCTCGATCTTTCATTAAGACTTCCTTGTCAGCATCCGTTAACTCATATATGACATCAGGAGTAATACCATGTTTATTTATATCTCTACCATCGGGAGTTAGATATTTAGCGATAGTAACTGCCATACCCGAACCATCTCCCAAACCTCTAACCGATTGTACTAAGCCTTTACCAAAAGTTTGTGTACCAACAATGGTAGCTCGTTTATGATCTTGTAACGCTCCAGAAAGAATTTCACTAGCACTAGCCGAACCTCCATCAACTATTACAACTACTGGTTTTTTCGTCAAAGCTGTATTATTGGCAGTGTGAGCATCAACCTCTCCCACCCGATCAACAGTAGTAACAATTTTACCTTCATCGATAAACATTCTCGCAATCTCAACACTAGAATATAGTAAACCTCCCGGATTAGAACGTAAATCGAGAATATAACCAGCAACGTTATCTTTTTCTCCTTGTATGATGGCTTGTTTCATCTCGGCGGCGGCGTTACCACTAAATTGAACTAAACGAACATAATCCACTTTACCTAACTTAGAATCAGTATCAATTCTGGCTTTAACTGGATGTATCTCAATAGTTGCTCTGGTAATGTTAAAGTTTAGAGTTTTTCCATCTCTTTCAATCAAAATAGTAACAGATGTATTTGGTTTACCTCGAATTAAAGATACTGCGTCATTAAGTTCCATTCCTTTGGTACTTTTACCATCAATTTCTCGGATAATGTCCTTAGAAACAATCCCCGCTTTAAAGGCTGGAGTGCCTTCTATGGGAGAAATAACTACTATCTCTTGAGTTTTTTCATCTTTGGAAATTTGGATACCAATACCAGTCAATTCTCCTGAAGTGTCAATTTGCATAGACTTAAATTCTTCTGGATTCATGAATCGAGTATAAGGATCATTTAGCTTTTTGAGCATTTCCCGTATAGCTGTATAGGCTTCTTCTTTATCTTTATATTGTTTATCTAAATATTCCGATCTAACTTCTCGCCAATCTTCTCCGTTAAAAGTTCCATCAACATAATTACGATTAACAACTTGCCAAACTTCATCTATTATCTCTTTTGGGCTATCCTGAAAAAAAGCCTGACTTTGGGAAAAACGAAGTCCAAAACCCGTAATGGCTACACTGGAAATAGCTAATGCAGTTGTACTTAGAACTAATCCACGTTTAGTAATTCTCATATTCTAAAATCTGTACTGAAAACTTATAGAAGGATTGAAAATCTCAAAGTTAAAATAAAAGCTCATTAAACAAAAGTACTTGTTAATTTTAACTAAAAGTTGCGTATCTCTTAAAATACTAACACAATTTATCAATTAGCAATGGGTTTTGACATTCCAGCGGACAAATCAAAGATTATTTTGAGACTAAACCTTTAGATAAATAATTTTATCCTCGCCAACGTTATTTTTTTAGTCCCTCGTTCCATTGCTACTCAAACCTTTAATAGAGTAACCGCCTGATTACTTGTAGTCACTCATTAACAATGACTCTTTCAAGCGCCTTATGTGCATTTTCTCCAAGGCTGGTTTTTAGTAAGTCATATAAGCTCCGGTCCATAGTCGCACCTTCAAACTGACATTTTCCGAGGAATTTTGGCATGATTTGATCATCTGGCAATTGTAAAAGTCCGAATTCCTCCGCTAAGAGTCTTTCTTGGTTGCTTGGGGTGAGAATAGCTCCAGAAAGGTCAGCCCCTCGAAAATCTACGTCAATAAAGGTACTGCGTATCAGAGAGACTTGCACTAAGCTCGTATTACGTAGGGAGAAGTTATTGATTATAGCTCCCCAGAAATCAAATTCGTCAAGTATATGTCCGTCAAGATCTGAACCTTGCAACTTCCTAGTTAGTTTCTTCTCACCCAGATCTACCACTGTAACAATACCTTGACTATTTGGATCTGCACAGTGACAACAAACAGGATTACCTTTTGGATTGGTGTTGATTGAGTTAGACTGGGTAATTAATAGAATGGGCGATGTAAGGCGATTTTCTAATAGCTGTACGAACACTGTGTGTAAGTCATTGCTGCTTCCCATCCTAATCCCGTTTATCGTAGATAGCAAAAGTCCCCGAATAGCATTTATTTTACCTTTGCGTGGATCCATTACCCCATCAGCAGTAAGAATCGTGTCGATCAGTTTTACACTGAAGCTCTGGGTATTCGCCGCAGCAGCTGCCGCACTTTGATTTATAGATTGTCTAGTTTGTTCCCTAGTCAGAATATACAGGCTATAGGTGAGGAGGGTCTGAATAAGCAGTCCAGCTCCAGTAAGCACCACGTTAACTCCTTCAAACCATGAACCAGCTTCGTTTTCATTGCGAGTAGCAGCCGCTGCCACGGCGTGGAATAAACCAGTACCAGCTACTGTTGTAAAAGCTAGGGTAATGATCAATGAAATCTTCAGAGCTTTTAGGGAGGATAGTCTGTTGATAATCTTTTGCGTTGTTTTTGGAAAAGAGGTTTGTACGAGGATCACCAAGCCAACAACACCAAATATGGTGAGAAACGGATTAGAAGGAAACAACCCTCTAATAAAATAAAACTGTTCTGGAGCGATCTCCACAGGTCGCTCTATCAGAAAACTAATCACGACAAAAGGGAGCAGCAATGTTAGTAGGGCTAGGGCTAAAGAGCCTCGTTTTTTGCTAAAATCCTTAAAGTCCATTTTTGTATAACCTTAACCTTACTTATACTCTTTTCTTTCCCAGCGTATCACACCATTGTTATCGAGACAAAGAGGCTAAAGCAGATTACGGAGAAGAAAACAAACTTTATCGCTCTATCATTGACACTTTGCATTTTTTCCAATGATTAATAGTTTTGATAATTATTCAAAATCAAAGGATTAAACATACTATAACTGATGTTACGCAAAAATAGAATTAGTTGTTGATTAGAGGTGTCAGGTTTCAGGTTTCAGGTTTCAGGTTTAAAAATCAAACAAATTCACTGTTTTTTCTTTTAACTTAGTTTTTCCATTAAACTATCTAACATTCTGCCAATTTCTTCACATTTGTTTAATAGGATTTTTAATTCTTCCTGTTTAATATATTCTAATTCTTCAACAATCAACAAATAAGTTTCTAGTTCTTTGAGTAAACCATTAGCAATGGAAAGATGACGAATATAATCACCCAAATAATTTCTTTCTTTTCCTTCTGCAATATTGGCAGGAATTGAAACAGCCGCTCTTTGTATTTGACTACTTAACCCATAAATTTCAGTTTTGGGAAATTGAGAAGTTAATTGATAACATCTGACTACCAAATCCATTGATTTTTGCCAAACCGTTAAATCTCGATAACTTTTTACTTCAATCATTTTCATTAAACCTAAAACAGTAAACTGCCTGATACCTGATACCTGACACCTATTAAAAATTAACACATAAATGAGTGCGTAACGTCAGATACTATAAATTATTTTCGCTGATCTCAAAAGATTTTTATTTTATAACCTGAAATAGGTGAAAAGCACTTAAAATCAAGGTTTTACAAATACTACAAAGATTGAAAAGGGCATATTTAAAAACATTAAAGACGATTAACTAAATCTCTAGCTTTGGTGATAGTTTCAGGCAATACTCCAACGATGAGAGCAAATACCGCATCAGGTACATTTTTTGCGGTTTCGGCATCAAACCAATGTTCAAATTGATTAAGTATCACTTGCGCCCTTTCATGAGATAAAGGATTATCAATAATTTGTTTTGTTAATTTTACCCATTGCCGTCTAATTAGATAAGCTCGTTGTCTGTCTTGGTTGTTTAATGGTTCAAGAAGGGATAAATTACCCACAGGAATAACATCTTGAAGATCTTGATCAAAACATCCCCCGATAATTGCCCCGGGCCCTGCAAATTCAGCATAATAAGTTTTAATTAAAATTAAGCCATTTTTTCTTTTTGGATTGATGATTAATAAATTTTTCTGGCGTAAAAAATTATCTAATTCACAGGAGGCTGAATTTGAAGCAACACTCATAATCAAATAGACTTAGTTAAAAGTAAACGACGTTTACTAGGAACAAATAAACTAAACAAATCTGTTTCTACTTGTTCGATAGTATAACCATTTTGTAAGTATAATTCTTGGGCAATTTTATTACTTGCTAGTACATGAAGATAAAGTTCATTAAATCCATGATGTTTAGCTATTTCCTGACACTTAGACAGTAGTTGACTAGCAATACCTTGACGACGATTATTTTTACTTACGGCTAAATTAGCGACATAAGGATATTTCTTTTTTCCTTGCCAACTATAATGAGTCCGAAAAGATAACTCTACTGTACCAATTATTTCGTTAATACTTTGTTTTTGAACAATATTAGTTTTTAGTGCTATTACACAAAAATGATCTGTATCGATATTTTTCAAACGATAACGTAAATCTTCACAAACTCCTAATTTAAGAAAAGGATAAATCCATAAAGTTAAATCATTAAAGTTATTGAAACAAAGAGTTAACAAATCTCCTATATCATTAACATCATCCACATTAGCAAGTCTAACGATTACCTGTGATGATTTTTGAGGAAGAGATGATGAGGTTAAAAAGTTTTCAGAATCAAATAATGATGATTGCACGAATAATAAATAATAAATTTAATGGCGTTGCTGAATTAAAGTATGATTTTTAGATAAGGTGATGCCGAAGGCACGCTACGCGCACGTATCTTTATTACTCTCTTAAATTATCACAGAGGCGTGCTGTGTACCAGAGCCGACGAGCGATCGCTCGTAACTTGTG
>NZ_JBGSUU010000016.1:0-5895 GCF_041753295.1 Geminocystis sp. | reverse complement strand
CTAATGGTATCGTGGTTTCTGGTGTTCGTGGCAAATGTTTACGAATTTGTTCGGCTACATCCATTATTGCTTATGCTTCCCAAGTTTTATTTTTCTTTTTCTTCTACTATTTTACCTCGGAAAATGACAAAAGAGGGTTATCTTTATCTGCTAGTATTTGGACTCAAGATCAAGATTTTTTCGGGTGTGGCATAGCTATCTGGACAACCGATACATTAATCTCTTATTTAGCTAATGAATGTTAATTTATCCAATCCAATCAACTTTTGTGAAGTGGGGAGGTACGATCGATTTTGTAGAGGAGAGTTTGATCGATTTGCTAAACTAAAATTGTATTAATAATCGAGTGTCACTTATGGAAAAATTGCTCATCAATAATAATCAAGAAGATTTAATCGAATTAATCAAATCAGTCAATGAAGAAAATAAAATCTATGAATTAGAAGCAATTAATGCTTCGGCGGTGTTAATCTCTCAAAAAGATTATGAAAGTTTACAAGAAACGATCGAGCTATTATCAATTTCAGGACTCAGAGAAAGTTTACAACGCTCCCTTGAACAAATATCTAATCAGGAAACTTACTCTTTAGATGATGTATTGGGAGATATTGATTGATGGTTTATCAAATAAGATTTACCAAAGAAGCCAAAAAAGATGTTGCTCAACTTAACCAAAAACAGAAAGAAAAACTCAAAAAAATTATTCAAGAAATAATAAGTATTAGTCATTATGGTGGCAAAAAACTCCTCGGAGATCTTAGTGGATTCTACTCTATACGTTTAAGTTACAAGGACAGAATCCTTTATACTATTGACGAATCTCAAAAACTAATTTATATTCATCGTGCAAAAACTCATTATGGAGATTAATTCTAGTCAATAATGATTTAAAAGTTCGATTTTGTAGAGAAGAGTTCGATTTTTGTGGGTGGAGTTCGATCGACTCTATAACTTCAGACAAAAGAGTTAGAATAAAATAGTCATAAAGTAGTAACAATTATTAATGATGAAAAGTGTCGAATATTTAACAGATATAAATGGGAACAAAAAAGCGGTAGTTATTCCTATCGAAATATGGGAAAAAATTATCCCCAATGAGATCGATAATGATGATGACTTACCTGAATATGTAGAAAATTATTGTTTAAATCAAGCAATGGAAGAAGCAAAATTAACTCCTTTACTAGATGCAGAAAGTGCCTTGAAATTCTTGGAAGAATAATGAAAGTTGAATATAGAAAATTATTTTTAAAAGACTTGAAAAAATTGAAAAATCAACCAATTTATAAGCAAATTATTGATTTAGTATTCAAACAAATTCCTTCCGTTAATTGTTTACAGGATTTATCTCAAGTTAAAGCCATGAAAGGTTATTATGTAGAGTGTAAAGTTGAAAATTTCGTTTATTTTATCACTAAACGTTACCTAGAACGAGCAAGGGAAGAGTTACTAGATCGCCTTTTTCATATTTAAAAAACCTTAAAAATTTAATGAAAGAAAATAGAAATTCCTGAAAAATAACATTATGAACAATAACTATCAACAAAACAAACATAAAATTATTTTAGCTATATTAGTTGGAATAATACCATTAATCGAGGTATTTTCCTCTGGGGTAAATGCTATTGAATTTCCTGACGCACCAAAAAGAGATGCACCAAAAGCAACCGCTGCAGGAGGAAGAAGAGGAGGTTGTGTGCAAGGTAATTTGCCCATTACAGCCCTAACACCTAGTAATGATAATTATATTCAAACGGTATCTAATCAACCACAATTTTTTGTTTATATTCCTCCCACTAAAGCTAAATTTGCTCAATTTATTCTCAGAGAAGAAAAAGGTAAAGATTTAGATATTCAAGAAATAAAAATAACCGAAGATAACCGAATTATTAACATCAATCTATCCGATAAAATTAAATTAGAAACTGATAAAAAATATATATGGGAAATTTCTCTTATCTGTAATCCGATGTTTATTAACACCAGTAATCATACCAAAGGAATTATTGAAAAAGTTTCTTTGAATGAAGAGACGAAAAAGCAATTATCAACTAATTTAGAAACTCTTAAACAAGCTGAAATTTATGCCAAGCAAGGAATTTGGCAAGATACTTTATCTTTAGTGGCTACGATGAAAGAATCTCAACCCCAACAGTGGCAAGAATTATTAACTTCTGTGGGATTAGATAGCTTAATTGATAAACCATTGATATTAAGTAATGATTAAGAAACTAACCATTGATAATGAGTAATAATTAATTAACAAACCATTGATATAAAAAAATGATTAAGAAACAAACTATTGATAATGAGTAATGATTAATCAAAAAATATTGGTTTTTCCATGACGAAGAAGAATAGTTTACAATACTTAACAACCTTCTATTCTCAAAAAAGTCATGATGATGAAACGCATAGTTTTAATTACTGGATTTGAAACCTTCAACAGTGGTTTATATCGTCAGGCGGCGACTCTCGCTACATTTCGCTGTGAAAATTTAGAAGTAATCGTTTTCAGTGATAACAGTATCACCAGTGAAAGAGAAAAAGTCGAATTCGCTTTACAAACTGCTGATGTGTTTTTTGCTAGTCTGATTTTCGATTATGATCAAGTAATGTGGTTAAGGGAAAGAGTAAGTCATATTTCCATTCGTCTTGTTTTCGAGTCAGCTTTAGAGTTAATGAGTTTAACTCAAATTGGTAAATTTGCCATTGGTGATAAGCCCAAAGGAATGCCAAAACCGATACAATTCATCTTGAGTAAGTTTACTAATAGTAAGGAAGAAGATAAACTGGCAGGATATATCAGCTTTTTAAAAACAGGACCAAAATTATTAAAGTACATTCCTGTTAAAAAAGTCCAAGATTTGCGCAACTGGTTAATTATTTACGGTTATTGGAATGCTTCTGGCACGGAAAATGTTGCTTCGATGTGTTGGTTTATCGCAGAAAATTATCTTGGCTTAAAAGTATCAGAGATTCCTCCTGTCATAGAAACTCCTAATATGGGGTTACTTCATCCAGATTATGAGGGTTATTTTACTTCTCCCCGTGACTATCTGAATTGGTATCAAAACAGATTAGATGATGATAAGACAGGAAGACAGGCAAACAGGAAGACAGGCAGACAAGAAGAAGAAAATATTAATGATGAAAGAGGGTTAATGCCATTAACCCCTACAAGCAACCATCAACTGCCGACAGTGGGGATATTGTTATATCGTAAGCACGTTATCAGCAAACTCCCTTACATTCCTCAATTAATTCGTTACTTTGAAGAAGCAGGATTGATTCCCCTTCCTATTTTTATTAATGGAGTAGAAGGTCATGTTGCCGTAAGGGATTGGATGACAACAGATTATGAGCAAGAAAAACGCCGTCAAGGTATTAATGAAACTCTATCCTTATCTAAGGATGCAGTGAAAGTTGATGCGGTAATCTCTACCATTGGTTTTCCTTTGGTGGGAGGTCCTGCTGGTAGTATGGAGGCTGGAAGACAGGTAGAAGTTGCTAAACGTATCTTAACGGCAAAAAATATTCCCTACATTGTCGCTGCACCTCTGTTAATTCAAGATATTCATTCATGGGTGCGTAAGGGTATCGGTGGTTTGCAAAGTGTGGTATTATACGCTTTACCTGAGTTAGATGGGGCAATAGATACTATCCCGTTGGGTGGTTTAGTAGGTGAAGATATATATTTAATTCCTGAGAGAGTTAAACGTCTCACGGGAAGAGTTAACAACTGGATTAAGTTAAGAAGGAAAGAAAAAGGCGATCGCAAAATTGCTATTATCTTATATGGTTTTCCTCCCGGATATGGTGCAACTGGCACAGCCGCTTTATTAAATGTGCCTAAATCTCTGCAAAAATTACTAACAGCATTGAAGGAAGAAGGTTATAACGTTGATAATATCCCCGAAGACGGTGAGGAAATTCTTAAACAAGTCAAAACCGCCGATGATTTTATTAGTTATTCTGCCCCTAAATCCCCAACATTGGGGACTTTTTCACCCCCAAACTTGGGGGAAGGGGGGCAAAATGGGGGCAAAAATACCGTTGATGTGAAAACCCTTGATCGATGGTTAGGATATATACTAATTAATAAGATACAAAAACAATGGGGAAATCTCACCCAAACAGGCATTAAAACCATTGGTGACAAATTCCAAATCGGCGGTATTCAATTAGGTAACATCTGGATTGGAGTACAACCTCCTCTTGGTATAGCGGGAGATCCCATGAGACTTATGTTTGAAAAGGATTTAACTCCTCATCCTCAATACACCGCCTTTTATAAATGGTTGCAAAACGACTTTGAAGCTGATGCTATTATACATTTTGGAATGCACGGCACAGTGGAATGGTTGCCAGGTAATCCTTTTGGTAATACGGGTTATTCGTGGTCAGATGTACTATTAGGCGACTTACCGAATTTATACATTTACGCTGCTAACAATCCTTCAGAATCTATGTTGGCGAAAAGAAGGGGTTATGGTGTTATTATCTCTCATAATGTGCCTCCTTACGGCAGGGCTGGATTATATAAAGAGTTAATGGCATTAAAAGAGTTAATCAACGAGTATCGAGAAGATACCGAGAAAAATGCCCTCTTAAAAGAAGATATTGTTCAAAAAATAGTCGATAGTGGCTTAAATAAAGACTGTAAATTTAGCGAAGAGGAAAAACGAGGTATTGAATTTACTGCTGACAATGCCAAGGTATTCAGTAAACAGGCATTAAATGATTATTTTGTCCAAATATACGACTATTTGCAAATAGTAGAGCAAAGATTATTTTCCTCTGGTTTACACATCTTAGGGGAAAAACCCAATCAAGAACAACTGCAATCATACCTTGAGGCTTATTTCGATGATACTTATAGTCAACAAAACTTCGCCCAAGAGTTAAACAATAGCGACTTATTCGCCAGAGTGGAGAAGAAAGCAGAAAAAGAAGAAGAATTAAAGCAACGTTTTCAACAACAACAGTTAATTAGTGACTTGTTAATGCAGACAGATGACGAATTGACTAATCTATTAAGAGGCTTAAACGGTGAATACATCCCCCCTGCGCCCGGTGGTGATTTACTCCGAGATGGTGCTGGTGTGCTGCCTACAGGTCGTAACATTCACGCATTAGATCCCTATCGGATGCCTTCTCAGGGTGCGTATTTAAGGGGTAGGGAGATTGGTAAGAAGATTATTGAGCAGAATTTAGAGGAAAATGGTTGTTATCCTGAGACTATCGCCGTCATGTTATGGGGATTAGATGCCATTAAAACAAAAGGCGAATCTATCGGTATTTTACTAGAATTAGTGGGGGCGCAACCAGTGAAGGAAGGCACGGGGCGTATAGTAAGATATGAGTTAATGCCTTTAGAAAAAGTTGGACATCCTCGCATCGATATTTTAGGCAATTTATCGGGTATTTTTAGAGATACCTTTCTGAATATCATCGAATTGTTAGATGATTTGTTTCAACGGGCTTCTACTGCGGAGGAATTGATCGAAAATAACTATATTCGCAAACATTACCTCGAATTACAGCAAAAAGGAATAGAAAACCCTTCGGCACGACTGTTTTGTAATCCTAGCGGTGATTTTGGCTCGTTAGTAAATGATCAAGTCGTAGATGGTAACTGGGAATCTGGGGATGAATTAGCGGATACATGGAAAAGTCGCAATGTTTTCAGCTATGGTAGAAAGGATAAAGGGCAAACCCGCCCCGAAATTTTAGATAAACTATTACAAACTAGGGCGTTGCTGAATTAAAGTATGATTTTTAGATAAGGTGATGCCGAAGGCACGCTACGCGCACGTATCTTTATTACTCTCTTAAATTATCACAGAGGCGTGCTGTGTACCAGAGCCGACGAGCGATCGCTCGTAACTTGTG
>NZ_JBGSUU010000015.1:0-8469 GCF_041753295.1 Geminocystis sp. | reverse complement strand
ACAAGTTACGAGCGATCGCTCGTCGGCTCTGGTACACAGCACGCCTCTGTGATAATTTAAGAGAGTAATAAAGATACGTGCGCGTAGCGTGCCTTCGGCATCACCTTATCTAAAAATCATACTTTAATTCAGCAACGCCGAAATTTTTATCTATTCCCAATGATAAATCAAAATAGCTGTTTTGTTTAGAAATTTTTAGTATAATCAAGCCTGTACTTTATACCACATTGGGAAGTATCCAAAATAATAGACTGGGCATGATACCATTATGCTACTAAGATTTCTGTCCAGTAGGGGGATTAACAGTGTTAAACCCAATATTTCTGTTTTATGAGGGTTGTAGATGCGAACAATTTTTATTGAGGGTGAAAGTGCGATCGCATCTGCTAAGGAAAGTTATCAAAATACTGAGAATAAAAATCAGGCGCTACAAGAATGGCAAAACGCCCTTGATAAGTTACTGGAATTACCCGATCGCACCTTAGCTAAAACCATGACAGCAAATAAGTTACCTGCTTATGAAAGGGATTTTCAAGCAGTTTCTGGAGTAGTAACAGGGGGCGATCGCACCTTAACAAAAATTGCAGCAGCCCAAGAATTTGCCACATCTGCAACCAAATTATGTCAAAATCCCCCTTATTCTGCCATGACATGGAAGGAGTGCGAGAATTTATGGCAACAATCCATTAATCATTTACAATCAATCCCTCTCGAAGATACAGGGTATTTAGAGGCACAAAAACTATTGGCAAACTATAGCACCAATTTAGCTACAATTAAGATTAAGCATCAACAAGAGGTAGAATCATCCCAATATTTGACTCAAGCAGAAAATGGGATTCAAAACCTCATCAAAAATAACAACAGTAGTAATCCTAATTATGTGATTGGTGAATTACAGGGAATTATTAGCAACTTGGAAAAAGTCAACACCGACACCACTGCTTATAATAAGTCTCAAGAATTATTAACATACGCCAAAAACAAATTAAAACAATTTGAATAACAGACTTAAAACCATCTCATTTTAATCTAAAACTCCCACCTCTCCCAGTGCGATCGCACATCATCCTTTTTTTGAGACAAAAGATTTTAAGGTATGATTAGAAAAAGTAAAATGTTTTTCTGTTTTAATTATGTCTTCATCGGGGGTTGTTTCTTTACAAAATCCAAAACCTTTTCTTAAATGGGTAGGAGGAAAAACCCAGTTAATTAGTGAAATTGATCAGTTAATTACTAACATTATTCATGAAGAAAATTTTTGTTATATTGAACCATTTGTAGGAGGAGGAGCAGTATTATTTCATATTTTAAATCAATTTAATCATATCGAAAATATAGTTATTAATGATATTAATGATAATTTAGTTAATGCTTATCGAGAAATACAAAAAAATCCTTTAGAATTAATATATTTATTATTAGATATAGAGACTAATTATTATACCTTAAAGAATACGGATGAAAAGGCAAATTTTTATTTAGCCAAGAGAGAAATTTTTAATTCTATTAATGATTATTCATTGGAAAAAATAGCTTTATTATTGTTTTTGAATAAAACCTGTTTTAATGGACTATATAGAGTTAATAAAAAAGGTAAATTTAATGTCCCTTTTGGAAAATACAAAAAACCAAATATTTGTGATAAAAATAATTTAATCTCTGTTCATCATTATTTACAAAAAGTTAAAGTTTTACAAGGTGACTTTGAAGAAACTTTAAAATATGCCATAAAACCTAGTATATTTTATTTAGATCCACCCTATAAACCTCTTAATTCAACATCTTCTTTTACATCTTATGCTGAACAAATTTTTGATGATAATGAGCAAATAAGATTAAAAAAATTTTGTGATGAAATCCATAGACAAGGAAATTATTTTATTCTTAGTAATTCTGATGTGAAAAATTATGATAATTCCAATAACTTTTTTGATGAACTTTATAAGCAATATAATATAAAAAGAGTAAAAGCACGAAGAAATATTAATTCAAAAGGAAATAAAAGAGGCGAAATTTTTGAACTATTAATTACTAATTTTTAAGTTAATTTTTGCTATTAAAATATAATTTTATGACTGAAAAAGATATTATATTTAAAATGTAAAGCATGAAAAGCTATTTTTGATAAGTCTTATATATATAATCATTTTTTTCAAGAATTAATCTTATCTCAACTATGAATATTATCTCTTCTCCTCTGTTTATAGCTTGAATTAAAACATCAAAAACTTGTAAAAATATATGCGTAATTGTTGAGTCGTACTTAGTTTAACCCAACCTACGGTAATATTATTTTCCTAATGTAATGATGAGAGTCGTTAAGGAGTTAACATAATTAGTTGTTTTTTTATGAGCGATCGCACTTGATCTAAGGTAAAATTAACTTGAGCAAGAATATCTCCTACAGTTAAACCTTCATTAGACGAGCAAGACTGCATAAAAATAAACTCATCATTAGAGATAGTAATAGGTTGAAATTGATAGTTAAATAAACTTTTACTTTCCCAACCCAACATACAAGGATTCAATTCAGGATATGATTGTTTTAATAATTCATCATCCTGCCAATTTTGGCGAATAAACGGCGGTTTTGCCAAGAAAAATTCATAATGAGTGATAGGATCAGGATCAAGTAACTCGATTAAACGATAACGTTGTTGAGGAGTTAAATTTTTTGCCCGATTCATTAAATCATCATTTTTCCCCATTAATCTTTCTAACTCCCAGGAATCAGGATTAGAAAAACCGATAAATTCTAAACCAGAGATAGCGATAAAGTCGAATAAAGTGTCTATATTATAGTCAACTTCTTGGGGATGTACATACATATCAGCAAAACATTCATCTCGTTGATTTTCCCATTGCCAACGCTGGTTTTCTTTAGTCACTAAACGATTATTTTCGGGTAAATTAGCGAATAATTGTCTTCCTACTTTTACCCCGTCAACATAATCTCCTTTTTTTTCGCCTTGTAATATGGCGATCGCCTTTTGCATTAATTGAATTTCCCATCTACCTAATTCACCATAGACAAAAATGTGCATCAAACCACCCACTGCCAACTTTTGGGCTAAGGCTTTAATACCAATTTCTGGTTCGGGTAAATGATGTAATACGCCGACACAATTAATAAAATCAAAATTTTCCTCTAAGGTATCAACGGTTTCAAGGGGAAGTTGTTTGAAAGTAATTGTACCGTGAAAATTAGCTAATACTCCTGATTTTTCGAGACGTTTTTTCGCTGTAGCTAAAGCATTTTCGCTTAAATCGATAGCGATAATATCCGCATAAGGATTATGTAAAACGAGGTATTCTGTACCAGAACCTGTACCACAACCAGCATCTAAAATGCGTATTTTTTCTTGTGAAGGTTTCATCCCAGCACAAAAATTATAAGCTGATTGATAATGCCAACGCCAATTATAACCCGGAGGTGGTTCGTCCAAAAGTGGATCTGGTGGAAAAGGATATGTGTTATAAAGTTTTTGAACAGCTTTTCTAACTTCTGACATTTTAATAGTTAAGGAAAGGTAATTTTATTTCTTTATTTATTATCCTTGATTAGGGAATAAAAATCAAAAATAAACTCATTAAGATCACAAAACTAAACTTAATCAAGTTGTTTAAAATCTAAATTTTTCTCCATTAAATACCTAATATTAAACATTGATAAAAGTCATTTTTTATTCGATTACTTATTAAATAATAGCGTTTCTTTCTAAGACTAATAAGTTTCGTAATTGATTAGTATCTAAATCTGTTAACCAATCTTCTCCTGTATTAATTGTTTGTTCTGCCAGTTGTTTTTTACTTTCTAAAATATCGTTAATTTTTTCTTCTAATGTACCGCTAGAAATAAATTTATGCACTTGTACATTTTGTTTTTGTCCTATACGAAAAGCACGATCCGTAGCTTGATTTTCTACGGCTGGATTCCACCATCTATCATAATGAAAAACATGGTTTGCTTTTGTCAAATTTAATCCAGTTCCTCCCGCTTTTAATGATAAAATAAAAATAGGTGGCCCTTGAGGATCATTTTGAAAACGATCTACCATTTCTTGACGTTTTTCTCTTGTAGTACTTCCCGATAAAAATAATATTTCTACTCCCAATTTTTTCTTTAAATATGGATGTAATAATTTTCCCCATTCAGCAAATTGCGTAAAAATTAAACTGCGATCGCCTTCTGCCACAACTTCTTCTAACATTTCTTCTAACCTTAATAACTTACCAGATCGAGGAGAAAAATCGAGAGTTTCTTCCTTTAAATAATGGGCTGGATGATTACAAACTTGTTTTAATTTCATCAATAAAGTTAACAATAATCCATGACGTTGAATACCTTTACTTTCATTAATTTTTGTCAAAGATTCTTCTACCAAATTCTGATATAATTGAGCCTGTTCGGAAGATAAACCACAATAAACATTCATCTCCTGTTTTTCAGGTAAATCTTGAATAATATTCTTATCAGTTTTCAATCTTCTCAAAATAAAAGGTTGGACTAAAGATCTTAACATTTGAAAGGAATGTTGATCCCCATATTTCTCAATAGGAAGAGTAAAACGTCGTTGAAAAAATTGTTGTGTACCTAAATAACCCGGGTTTAAAAATTCTAAAATTGACCATAATTCTGACAAACGATTTTCGACAGGAGTACCCGTTAAAGCAATTCTAAATTCCGACTTTAACTCTTGTACAGCTTGAGTTTGTTTTGCTTGAGGATTTTTAATATTTTGAGCTTCATCAAGAATAATTCCTTGCCATTCTACCATATTAAAGGTATCTAAATCTCGATAAACTAAAGCATAACTGGTAATAATAATATCAACTTTTTTTGCTTGTTTTAAAAATACTTTTTCCTTGGTTCTTTGGTCTCCATGATGTATAATAACTTTTAAAGATGGAGCAAATTTTTCAATTTCTCTTTCCCAGTTATTTAAAACTGAAGTTGGACAAACAATAAGACTTGGTTTTGTCAATAAATCTTCTTGTTTTAACATAAGTAAAAAAGCAATTAATTGGACAGTTTTTCCTAATCCCATATCATCAGCTAAACAAGCACCTAAACTCCATTTTTCAAGGAAGTATAACCAACTAAAACCAGCTTCTTGATAAGGGCGTAAAGTGCCTTTAAATGCTTTAGGAGTAGCTAAAATTTTTATTTTCTGATTATCATTAATACTATTAATTAAATCCGATAAAGCCCCACTACTTTCAAAGGCAATTACAGGTAATTTAGCAATAGTTTCACCACTACCACTACTTAACCTTAAAGCATCTTCCACTGTTAAATTAATATTATTTTCTGCCTCATTTAAAATGTCTTCGGCGGCTTTAACATCAGCAGGTTGTAAAGCTAACCATTGTCCATTTATTTCTACTATAGGAGATTTTTGAGCTAATAAATTTTGAAATTCTTTTTTTGTTAAAGTTTGATCACCAACGGCAACTTTTAAATTATAATTTAACAAACTATTTAAGTTTAATCTTTCACCTTTTTTGAGGTTTACTTTTGCTTCAATTTTTACCCCTAAGCGTTTTTCATCAACGCCACTAGCCAAACCATTTGGTAAAATTATACCCAAACCATTGTCTTGTAACTGCCAAACTACACTACGAATAAATTGATAAACTTCAATGGCATTTAAAGTACAAAAATTAGGCATAGATTCCTGTAAACTTTGTGCAATTGGTGCATAAAATCGACTAGCTAATCCTAAACCTTTTAAAATAATTTCTTGAGGATTTTCAATGATACGATCTTCAATATTCAATTCACTGTAATAATTTTGCCAAATTTTTTCTGTAGGAATCAAAAAATCAGGATTATCTACTGCTTGTAAATAATAATTTATTTTCCAATTATCATAGTTATCTACTTGACTTTGTGGTGCAGGAGGTTGTAATTTAAAACAAATACGATACTGTTTTTTAATCAGTTGATAATCCGCAGTAATTAAATTATCTTGAATAGATAATGTCCAACTATCAAAAGCCATTTTCAACCTTTTATTATCTATAGAAGACAGATTAGAAATAGAATTTTTATTGCTATTTAAAGACTCTAACCAAGGTTGAATAATTAAATCATTATTAGGGATTAAACAATCGCCATTTAATAGTTTTCTGACTTGAGTATCTAAAATTGTTTTTAAAAAATCTAAGATTAATTCCTGTTGTTGAATAATAGGATCTTCTTCTGATTCTACATAGCAACGACAAAGAGAAGGCATTGATTGAATAAAATTTGCTAATCTATTTTGATCGATGTTACTATCTAGTAAAGGTTGCCAAAAACTGTTATTATTAGTATCTATACCAGGTAAAAATTTTTGCCGACAAATTAAGTCTAAACTCCAGCGATAAATATGACTCCAAAAACGAAGATCAGATCCGATATAATCAAGTTTACTTAATGGTAATTGTTGTAAAAAATCTAGTAATTGAGAAATAGTTAATTTAAAGCCTCCCACTTCCCAAGGATATAAAATAACTGAACTTAGTTTATTATTTATATTGACAAATTGCTCATATAATAAGGGAATAACTGTTTTTGATTTTGGTTTTTTTTGGGAAGGAAATAATACCATTTCCCATTGCCAAATTTGCTCTAAATTATCTTTATATTCTTGTAAATAATTATCATAACTGTGTTTTGTTAATAGGGAATATAAAAGATTTGGCTTATCAACTAAAAAAGGATATATATATAAATATTCCGCTTCTAAATCATATTTTTCTTTTTCTAATTGTTTCCATTCTTCACTCCAAATAAAAAAATATTTCTCTTCATTTTTTATTAAAAAGCTACCATGTAAAATTGACATATTGTATAAACTAAGATTAATGGCTAATAATTAGTATTTAAACAGTGAATATATAAATTAATTAAATAATTATTTATTTGAAATAGTTAGTTTTGTTATGAAAACATAGGACTATAAATTTATCATTATTTTAATATCAATGATTCAACTTTAAAAAATCTCTTATTAATTTAACTAAGGAGATTATTTATAATTCAATTTATGTTATTAAATAGTTTTATGACATCCAAATTAAAGATGAAATAATCTGTGCATCGTCAGATTTATGATAGAATCTAAGTTTACCATCTTTAGATCCTTTTCTTATTTATTTTCAAGATCTTATTTCTTTTTCTTTACTGGGTTTCACTATTCCCATGGATATTTATTCTTAAGAGAAAGTAAAAATAATTAGATAAAAGTAAAAAATAATAGAGTTGTAAAATAATAGACGCTAAGTCTAAAATGATTAAATTACTTAGCTTTTCCTTAAATTGTTGATGTTTTAAGGTGATTTAGGCATTGAAAAGAAAGGCTTGTTGTTGCATTTTTTTGAAAATATTTAAAAATCCATTAGCGCGAGAAGGAGTCAGACTAACTTGTAAACCTGTTTCTTCGATAAAATCAGGAGTCAAATTAATAATTTCTTGGGGGGTTAACCCGTTTAAACCTTCTATCAAAAAAGCCACTAACCCTTTTATCAACTGCGCATCAGAATCCCCTTGATAAAATAATTTTCCTTGTTCTAAATTAGAAGTAATATAAACTTGAGATACGCAACCTAAAACTTTATTTTCCTCAGTTTTGGCTACTTGTGTCATGGGAGTTAATTTTTTAGCATACCAGAGTAACTGTTCATATTTTTGTTTCGGATTATCGTGGCGCTTGAATTTTTCGACGATTTTGTTTAAATTTTCAGGTCGAGTAGCAGAATTAGATAACATAAAATTAATAATAATTGTGCGAACATTTTATGACGATTTCTAGTCTATGGTAACAATAACTAGATACCAAAATTTATTTCCTATGATTTTTAAATTAATTACCCCATTAAAACATATTTGTTTTTTTCCCACAATTGTGATAACTTTCTTTATTAGTCAAATTTCTCTTAATTCCTTTGCTCAAACATCTTCTAATCAAGAAATAAAAGGCGTAACAGGAGGAAGTAAAAATAGTGGCGATTGCGGTTATATTGCTTCTCAACCAAATTATATTATTAATTTATCACAACAAAACTACTCAATGAGTGTTACCGTTGAAACAACTCAAGGAAAACCAACTCTTTTAGTTTTAGGGCCAGGGGAAGGCGATCGCTATTGTATTCTAGGAGAATCCATAAAAGGAAAATACCCGCAAATGGGGGGAGTTTGGGCACCGGGGAAATATTTAATCTATGTAGGAGATAGCCAAGGAAATCAAAACCCTTTTACCCTGAAAATTAGCAGTAAAAAATAATATACTTCTTGCAAAATAAAAAGTAAAATCTATTTTAGGATGGAAAACGTTAATTTCTTAACTGATTACTGATTACTGATTACTGATTACTGATTACTGATTACTGATTACTGATTACTGATTACTGATTACTGATTACTGATTACTGATTACTGATTACTGATTACTGATTACTGATTACTGATTACTGATTACT
>NZ_JBGSUU010000014.1:0-23799 GCF_041753295.1 Geminocystis sp. | reverse complement strand
AATCAGAAACAAGTATTTTGTTATTAACAATTTACAGTAAATCTCAACAAGAGGATATTACTATTAATCAAATTAATGCTATTTTAGATGAATTTAACTCTTAAATCGATAGAATTAACAAAGATAAAGAAGTAATCGAATGTGATAAGTTAGTAATCAATTAAAGAAGATTAGACGGTTTCTGTAACCCAACACAAAAAAACATAACAAAAGTTTTTATTTATAATTTGAGAATAAATTTTTAGCCATAAATCTCCCCATTTTTCCAAGTCAATAACAACGGCTTTTTTTTCCCCATTTTCATTGATAAGATATTGAATACCATCCATAATGTTTTAAAGTGTAAATAATGTTAATAGTATTATAACAATAATAATCTTTTCCATAGTTTGATCGCTAAAAGCCTCGCTGCGCGAGCGAACCTGATAAATTAGTAATCAATTAAAGAAGATTCAACGATTTCTCTTATAAAAATTATGAGAAAATAATAGCAGACAGAATAAAAGAAATAATTAATCCTAAAATTCCCCAACCTATACCTAATTTAATTACCATAAATAATGTCAAAATTATAACTATTAAAAAACCTAAACATCCGAATAAACCATTACTATTTGATGTAGAATTAGATTGATTCGATCGAGTATTTTGAGAGTTTTGATTTTTAGTTAGAGATGATTGTTTTGTCGTAGTTATAGGAGTGGTTTTCGATGCAGGTTGAGCTTGAAATGAAGGCGAACTTTGTTTGACATTAGCAGAACTATAAGTACTTTGCGTTGGAGATGATTGTTTTGTCGTAATTATAGGAGTTACTTTTGGTGCAGGTTGAGCTTGAAATGAGGGTGCATTTGGCTTAACGTAAGTATAACTATAAGTATTTTGTGATGAAGATGATTGTTGTGGAGAAGTAGATACTTTAACGGGAGTAACAGGCGGATTTGATGATTTTTGTTGTGATTGAGAATTTATATTAGCGTTATTATTTTCATCTGAAAAGGATAATAAAGATTTAGCTTCAGAGTCACTAATAACGATTATTTGATTAGAATTCTCTAAAAAAATTTGTGGTTTATTAATTCCTTGATTAACTTGTATTTTTCCATAAACTTGAATATAAGCCCCAATAGATATATTATTAATAGTATTTATTAATAAAGGAAAATTTCTATAATTTACTATAATATTAAATGGTTTTTGAATATTAAATGTAAATGGGTTGTCCAGAAACTCTATTCTTTGTGTTTCTGGTAAAACTCCATTTGTTATATTAATCACTTGACCAATAATAGTTATTTCTTTTCCATTTTGTTTTAATATTTCTTCAGTTTTAGTCGCATCAAATATTTGAGTAGATTTATTTTTGTTTTTAGGAAATAAATTAGTTTGATAATTATTAGAATTTGTAGAGGATGAAGATTTTATTCTGATTTTAGATGTTGATTTAATGCCCGTTGGCAATGCAAATATATCAGCACCTAGTTTACTTTTTCTCGTACACCAATAACAATTATTTTCTAAACTATAGTAAACATGACTATCAATTTGATCACAAACTTTTAAATGATTTACCCCTTGACTTAAACCATAAAACCAATCTTCCGCAGAAGGGCGTAAATGAGGTTTATTATGTCCTTCATTAAAACATTTTTTAAATAATTTTTGTAGGGCAGGATGAAGAATATTTAAGGGAATAGTATTTTTGTTATGGGTTAAAAGATGATGATCACTTTCTATCCAAATACCTTGTTTAATTAACTCATTTTGTTCGGGTTTTTCTCCAGCACCTTCCCAACTACCTAAAGCAAAAGGATGATAACTAAATAATAATTGATAAATTAAGACGGCTAAACGGAAATTATCATGATAATTATATTGTTCAATATTATGAAAATCTTTACCAATTAACTCTGGAGGAGTGTAACCATCAGTACCTACTAAACAAGGATATATTTGATCTCGATAAGGATGTTTAACTTGAAAAGAATCCGTATCAATAAAAGAGGGTAAAGCCTTACTATTTACTAAAATATTTTGTGGTTTAATATCCCCAATTATATAACCTTCTCGATGAATTGCCGCCATAATGGAAGCAATATTTAACGCCACATAATGCAAAAAATGCCAGTCAACTTCTAACTTTTTTGATTTTCTAATTTTAGGGTTATAAATATTAATTAATTCGATACCTCCCGTTATTTGAGGCATCAAAAAACCGATTAAATTACCTTGATTATCTTTAATTAAAGATTGAGGAAAAGCAAAAGAATAATGATTTAAGTGTTTATTGGGATCATCAGGCTGATGGGTTATCATTATTTCTAGTTTAGCGAATCGATCGGGCGTAGGATGATGATAAATTTTTGCCAACATCCTACTCCAATTAGTTGTCCAAACTTCCCCCTCACCACTATCAGCAATTTGATCAATTAAGATAATATCTTGATTCGTTTTGGCACAAACTACGGTATTCATAGATTAATTTGATTCGGTGAGTAGGGCTAAAAGTAAGGTTTTATCGTCATTAGTACGCGCATTTAATCTTTCCGAGTTGAGAAAATCAATGATATATTGATCATCCTCATGGGTTTCGACAGTTTCCTTCATATACTCCTCTAAGGGATTAAAGAAAGGAGGGAAGGGTTGCCAATCCTTAAAATTAATCGCCACTTTTTCTAAACCATCGGTGGAAGCACAAATAAAACTGCACGGCTTTTCTAACACTTTTACCTGCATTTCTTCAAAAGCATTACTAGAAGTTATGAAAGTTGTTTCGTTAATATATTCTCCTTTATCGGGGGTGAATAACAGTTGTAAATCTCCATCTACAGGACGTACAGTAAGAAAACCATCACCAATTTGTTTAAGTTTATCCATGTCTGCACCTTCCACCGCAACAGTAAAGAAAAGACAACGTTTTTGGGCTTCGGCTTCTCTTACCATTTCCGCAGGAATTTGCCAGTTATCTGTAGGCGCACCATCGGTAATTAAGAATATCCAAGGGCGATAGTAACCAATACCATTCTCTTTGTAAACTCTTTTTCTGGTTTCTAATAATATTAGAGCTTTTTCCATGGCTTCTCCCATAGGAGTTACCCCACTAGCTTCTAATTTTGGCGGATTAAATTCATCAACGGTAATAAAATCTTGAGCTAATTTAACGGTATCACCAAAAGTAATGATTGCTAATTCTACGCTTAAACTTGCCTGAGTGTCTTTGATGACATCTTCTTTAAACGTACTAATACCCCTATTTAATGCGTTAATGGGCTCACCATACATTGATCCTGAAGTATCTAATAATAGAATAACGGGACAACGATTTTCGGGGTTATCGGCAAATTCTGGTCATCCTACAGCCATAATTTTTAGTTAAAATTTTGAGATAATTATAAATGATTATTTTACTTTACATTTAATAATGTTAAAACCATTAAGCCTTTCCTTTATCTGTAAAGTGCATAGAAAATGTTGGGGCAAATTTCTTTTACACAATCTACTATTTACTTATCAGTTTCACTTTGCTAATTTATGCAAATTAATCAATAAAATTATAGTAAATTTCTTATATATATATTATTTCGGTGAATTTTCTAATAGGAATCAACTTTCCTATGATAGGATTTAGGCATATGAGACAGTTTCACAAAACTATGAATATCAAAGGTACAACAAAATTATTAGGTATTATCGGTGATCCCATTGAACATTCTAAGTCACCATTAATGCAAAATGCGGCCATCGTAGCGTTAAATTTAGATTATGTCTATGTACCCTTTGAAGTGAAAAAAGAAAATTTACAAACGGTTTTAAAAGGTTTTCAGGCAATAAATTTAAGGGGTTTTAACGTTACTATTCCCCATAAAGAAAATGTTATTCCACTCTTGAGAAATATAACGGAATGTGCCGTAAAAATTGGTGCTGTCAATACTGTGTGGTTAACCGATAAAGGTTGGCACGGCACAAACACCGATATTGATGGTTTTATCGCTCCTCTAAAAAAGTTAAATAGAGATTGGAGAAAAATTGTACCCCTAATTATGGGTGCTGGTGGTGCAAGTCGAGCAGTGATTGTCGGATGTGAGCAGTTGAGATGTAAAGAAATTCGAGTTATCGGACGAAATTTAGAGAAATTAGAAGTATTTAAGAATAGTTTTGCTAAAAGTAATCTTAATTGTCAAATATCGATTTATTCATGGGATAAATTAACAAACTTGATTCCTGATAGTAAATTAATCGTCAATACTACCCCCCTAGGAATGTATCCAAATATTGACAATTCACCCTTGACAAAAGAGCAAAATGATTTAATAAAAAAAGACACCATCGCATATGATTTAATTTACACTCCACGCCCTACTCTATTTTTACAACAAGCCTTGAAACGGGAAGCTATTATTATTGATGGTAGTGAAATGTTAATACAACAGGGTGCGATGGCTTTTGAAATTTGGACAGGAAAAAAGCCCCCCGTTGATGTGATGCGTCAAGCCTTACTAGGTTGACAATTATAATTTTAGCCAAAGTTTTCTTTTAATTATGAATCAAATCCCTTTTATGTAATATCATAAAGTTTGTGAATTTCCTCAATATTCATTCTTGAGACTACCCCGACAGATAAAGGCGATCGCCAATGATGATTAAAATGGTCACAAGCGGCACAAGCAATCATAGCTGCATTATCAGTACAAAGTGTCAGAGGCGGAAAAAATACCTGTAAATTATGTTTATCCGCTTCCTGGGATAAATGTTGCCTTAAACCACTATTAGCCGCCACTCCACCACCAACGGCAATTTTAGTCAAATTTAAGTCTAAACAAGCACGAATCGCTCTTTTTGTCAAGGCTTTTGCTACAGTAAATTGAAAACTAGCACACAAATCGGCAATAGGTAAATTATCCCCATTTTCCTCTTTCAATTTCGTAATTAACCTTAACATTGCTGTTTTTAAACCGCTAAAACTAGAATCATAGGGATGAAAACCTTGATTATTAGGTAAAGATACCCTACCTTCAGGGAGTTTAAAAGCCTCTCGATTTCCCTCTTTTGCCAGTTTATCAATAATTGGCCCTCCCGGATAAGGTAAACCTAATAATCTCGCTACCTTATCAAAAGCCTCTCCCGCCGCATCATCACGGGTTGAGCCGATATTTTCATAAACACCACTGGCTTTGACATGAATTAAGCTAGTATGTCCTCCCGATACTAATAAACAGAGAAAAGGAGGTTCTAAATCAGGATCATTAAGATAACTAGCATAAATATGTCCTTCAAGGTGATGAATCCCTAAAAATGGCTTATTATGCACCATAGCAAGGGTTTTTGCTGCTGTCACTCCCACAATTAATGACCCAACTAATCCGGGTGTTACTGTTCCTGCGATCGCATCAATATCGTTCCATGATAATTGAGAATCAGTTAAAGCCTTATCAATACAAGGATTCACCATTTCTAAATGTTGACGAGAAGCCAATTCAGGTACAACACCACCATATTGTTTGTGTAGATCAATTTGTGACGCTATGATATTAGATAAAATATTACGATTTTTTACAATTGCGACGCTAGTTTCATCACAACTGCTTTCTACTGCTAAAATTACACTCATTAATTTAAGTAATTTGTTAAGAATAATTAATTTTCTTCTTATTACTTTACTCCATTTACTAATCACAGTAAGATCGCATTTGAAGCCATTTTTTAGCTTCATTTTTTGTAACAAAAACTTATTGTTTCAACAGAAATAAGGAAACAATTTCTATGGGAAAAATATTCAGTTTAGTATTAGCATTCGCCCTTTCATTAACTTTATGGGCAAATTTTGCACCTACCGCTAGTGCAGATTTATCTCACTTAACACCTTGTAGCGAATCTGCTGCATTTCAAGCTAAAGCCAAAAATTTCCGTAACACCACCGATGATCCTACTTCTGGTCAAAAACGTGCGGCAAGTTATGCTAAAGCACTTTGCGGTCCTGAAGGATACCCTCATTTAGTGGTTGACGGCAGATTAAGTCATGCTGGAGATTTTATTATCCCGGGTGTATTATTTCTTTATATCGCAGGTTGGATTGGTTGGGTAGGCCGTGCTTATTTAATCGCTATCCGTGCAGAAAAAGACACCGAAATGCGTGAAATTATCATTGATGTACCTCTAGCTTTCAATAAAATGTTGTTTGGATTCTTGTGGCCTTTACAAGCATTACAAGAGTTTACTTCTGGTCAATTAACAGTCAAAGATTCGGAAATTACCGTTTCTCCTCGTTAATTTTTGTTGTTCATTTTTAACTAATTATTAGGAGAAATTTTGATGAAAGATTTAACAACCTTTTTATCTACTGCCCCTGTTTTAATAACTGCTTTATTAGTTTTTACTGCTGGTTTATTAATCGAATTTAATCGTTTTTATCCTGATCTTTTATTCCATCCTATGGGCTAATTTTTCAGATAAAAATATATTAATATTTAGGTATGATTTGCTTTTAAATTTTAAGCGATCATACCTTTTTAAGTAATAGCTAATGGATATTTAGCGGTAAATCTTCAGCCTTTATACTTTAATATTTATTACCTTTTCCATTCTTAAATTCCTAATTTCTAATTCTTAATAATGGCTAATTTCTTTAAATTTGAAACAGATTTTGTTGATTCTTTACGTTGTATTCCTATGATTGTTAGGTTTAAACTAGATACCTGCGGCGTAAAATTAAAACTTCATCATTGGCATAATTTTAATCAAATTGAAAAAGAATTATTAGTTAATAAACCTTGTTCAACTCCTCAAGAAATCGAAGAATATAAACAATCTATTCATAATTTAGTTTATTTAAAAATAGGAGAATATCCCAAAAAATTAGATATTAATCCTAATGCTGAATGGTTAATCTTAGAAGAAATACCTATAGAAGTACAGAAAAAAGCTCAAGAATTTAATTTAACAATTAATATATCTCAATGGCAAAAATTAACCAATTTACAAAGATTTGTACTGATAAAATTAAGTCATCCTAGTCATGAGAATAAAAATTTTTTACCAGCTTTAAAAGAATTTAATATCGAATATAGCAATTCTAAATGATTCGTAGCAAAATAAGCATTACAAATTCAAAGGCAAGAGACTTAAGCATTTTGTTAAATGATAGGTAAAAAATTATTTCCTATGTTTAAATATTTCACAACTGATTTAGGATTGCTATAGTTAAACTATCTTATTCAATAGGGAAAAATTTGAGTACACCAAAAATCACTAATTAGTTATATAATGATAATAAGTTGATTCTGCAATAACCGATAACAAATAAAAAAAAGTTATCAACTCTATTGCTATAAGAGTTAATAAATCAAAAGCGTCATGTTATATCAAATATTGTCTTCTCAAAGGTTAAAAAGAAAATTATGTTCAATAATGTAGGAACAATTGATCGCATCATTCGCCTTATTATGGCTTCAATATCAGCTTATTTCGGCTTATTTACCTATAGCGGTTCATCTTTAGGACTTGGTTTAGCTATTGCCGCTGGATTATTAACTTTTAGTGCTTTATCAGGTACTTGTTTAATGTACAGTTTATTTGGTATTAACACTCGTAATCCTCAAAAAAATTAGGAGATAACAGTGGAAAATAATTTACCCATAGAAAATAGTCCCTCCATGTCACGGCGACAATTGCTCAACTTTTTAACGGGTTCAGTTATTGCCGTAACCGCTACTGGTGCATTATACCCTGCCGTCAAATTTTTTATTCCTCCTTCCGATGTAGGAGAAGACGGCTCAATTTTAGCAAAAGATGTTCATGGTAATTTAATTCCCATAGCTCAAATTTTAGCCGAACCAGCAGGAACAAGAGCCTTAGTGGCAGGATTAGGCGGAGAGCCTACTTATTTAACCGTTACTGAAGATGGTACTTTACACTCTTGGGGAATTCTTGATAATTGCACCCATTTGGGTTGTACCTTTCCTTGGAATAGTAACGAAGCTCAATTTCAATGTCCTTGTCATGGTTCACGCTATGATGCGGAAGGTCGAGTATTACGAGGGCCAGCACCCTTACCATTAAAACTAGCTCATGTTAATATAGAAGGAGATTATATTCGCCTTTCTCCATGGCTAGAGAATGATCCTCGTACGGGAGAAAAACCTTGGTGGGTTTAGGTGATAGGAACTACCTTATAATAATGGCTTTATCCTAATTAAACAAAATATTTCTAGTCATTATATTTTATCTGTCCCCAGCATTCCTACCATTTATTAGCAATTAATAATTTATACATACACATAATACACGTTAAAAGTTGTAGGAGTTTAAATTATGGTTAGTATCATTGAACAACGTTTACAAGTCGATCCCTCTTCACTATGGGAAAGATTTTCTCGGTGGATTACTAGCACCAATAATCGCATCTATATCGGTTGGTTTGGAGTGTTAATGATTCCCACCATGTTGGTAGCAACTATAGTCTTTATCATTGCCTTTATCGCCGCCCCCGCAGTCGATCTTGACGGTATTCGTGAACCTGTCATCGGTTCTTTATTAGGGGGGAACAATATTACCACTGCTACCATTGTGCCAACCTCTGCTGCCATTGGCTTACATTTTTATCCTCTTTGGGAAGCTAGTTCTGTGGATGAATGGCTTTACAATGGAGGTCCTTATCAGTTAATCATCTTCCATTTTCTCATCGCTGTGTGGGCTTATCTAGGAAGACTTTGGGAATTGAGCGATCGCCTCGGAATGCGTCCTTGGACTGCCATTGCTTTTTCTGCTCCTGCTGGTGCGATTACTTCCATTTTATTAGTTTATCCCATTGGTCAAGGAAGTTTTGCTCAAGGAATGCCTTTAGGAATCGTTGGCACATTTAATTTTATGTTCGTAGTTCAAGCAGAGCATAATATTTTAATGCACCCATTCCATATGTTAGGAGTAGTAGGCATTTTTGGAGGTGCTTTATTGAGCGTTATGCACGGCTCTCTCGTTACTTCAAGTCTAGTAAGAGAGACCACGGAAAAAGAATCAGCGAATAAAGGTTATCAATTTGGTCAAAAAGAAACCACCTATAACTTAGTTGCCAGTCATGTGGGTTATTTAGGACGTTTATTAATTCCTTCTTTATCGTTTCGTAATAGCCGTTCTGTTCATTTCCTCTTAGCTGTTTTTCCTACCATCGGTATTTGGTTTGCAACTTTGGGTATTAGCAGTGTCGCTTTTAACCTCAATGGATTTAACTTCAATAATTCCATTTTAGATAGCAACAATCATGTCATACCTACTGACGCAGATTTAGTCAATCGTGCCAATATCGGTATCGAAACGATGAATGCACCAAATACTCATAACTTCCCTCATCTACTATAGTATTTTTTCTAAGATTTCATGTTTTACAGGAGAAAGAAATTAGTATTTGCTTTGGCGATCGCTTTTCTGACTCCTGTTTTTTTGTAAATAAAAGGAGAATCAATAATGACACAACATAAATCAACTTGTCTCAAAAAAGGAGATCATTCAGGGCAACATAGAAACGGTATGGGTAAAAAACTAGGACAACGAGGTATAGGTGGATCACGGTCAGAAATGACCTGTATCGGCACACTTTTAACTTTACCCATGGAAAGAATAACACCTGATTCAATGACAATATCCGCAATGGTTAAAGCAATTAATTTTGAATATCAACTTCGAGGTTTTTATGATGCTGTTATCCAAAAATTTGGGTTAATATTTCCCCTGACGAATATTTATCGTTTGCAAAATAAGCATATTGAAATGTGGAAAACATTATTCGTACTTTACGATTTAATAACTCCTGAAGATCACTTTCTAGGAAAAGAAAAAGCTCCCGAAAATCTAAAATTAGCAGTTGATATGGCAATAGAAAAACAAACGGAAAAACAAGTAATGTATGATCAATTCCTTGAATTTGTCACAGAAAAGGATTTAATAGCCGCTTTTACTAAATGTCGTGATGTTTCGCAATATAGACAAAAATCTATTTTAGAAAACTATTACAATCAAGTTAATTAGTATTTTAGACTAAATCAAAAATAATACTAAAATTTCTGACCCAAAAAGTGAATTATCCATAAATTGATAAAAACTGAATAAACATATTCCAAATTTTAGGGGTTTTGTACTATCAAAGCCCTTTTTTTAGTGAAATCTATCTGACTGCGATCTTATACTAGATCAAAAATACTTAATAAGTAAAAGTCAAAAATTAATTTTAGTATAGTTTGAGTCAATTTTAATCCTTTTGTCTTTTGTCCAACCTTCACCAGTTAATTTTTAATAAGGTGCAAGAGCTAAATCTGAGACATTAAACTTTCTCAGAAATATGTATTCAACAAAATATCCTATCCTAAAGTGGTTTTTCCCTGTTAGCAAATTTTTTTTCAAGGAAATCTAAGATTTTTTTTTCTGAACTCTAGCTTAAAGTATTGCAAAATATAGATTTTATTCTTTTTGTCTTTGTGAGTAAGTATAAATAACCATTGACATTAATCATAGTTATATAGTTATATAGAAAGATAACAATTAATTCATATTTCTTTTAAAGTTTTTAATTTTGACTGAGAAAATTATTATAAAAATTCATATTATTCTTCAAACTTCTCCATCAAAAACAAACCTAAAAGTAAGAAAGAATGAATTACAAATTTTGTTAAACCATAAAATTCTCATGACTTTATTTGAAACTGTCTTGGGTGATAGTGACAATTATTTTTCGATTTTCAATACTGCAATCATTTTTATATATATGAGCAAATTAGTTGATGAATTAAAACAAGATATTCAATACCAACATGGCATGAATGCTTGTTTAAACTGTGGAATATGTACGGCAGTTTGTCCTGCAGCCGAAGTTTATGATTATTCTCCCAGAGAAGTTATGAACATCTGTCAAACAGAAGATGAAGAGTGGTTAATAGACTTACTCAAATCCGATAAAATCTGGTTTTGCGGACAATGCTATTCTTGTAAGCCTAGATGTCCACGAGGTAACAGTACTGCTGATGTGATTCTTGCTTTACGACGTTTGTCTGTACGTCATGGTTATTTTGCCGAGTCTGAAAAAGGGCGACAACAGTTATTCGCTAAAAGAGTCTTCGGAGAAAATATGCTTAAACGAGGTTATACTCTCACTGCCGAAAATATTACTCCTGAACATTTTCCAGAATTAGGGGAAAATTGGGAATACTATTTTGAACACATGAAAGAAATGCGGGAATGGTGGGATGTGCCGATGGATAAGGAAAATAGTGCTGGTTCACATCGTATAATTCCTGAAAAAGACATGGATGAATTACGAAAAATTTATAAAGCAACAGGTGCAATGGAGCTTATGGAAGCGGTGGAAAAAGGCATGGAAAAGAAACTCGGTAGTAAAAAAGAAGTAGAAAAATTTTGGGATAACTGGGTAGAAACCGCCGATAGTAGAAACTACGAAATGAAACATTAATTAGGAGAAAATAACATGAAAGTCACCAGAGAAAATATTATTTGGGAAAGCCACCAAAAACACGTTCCTACCATTGATGACGAAGGTGGTAAGTTATGGGGATGTTTCCGCAGTTGTTTTTTACAAAGTGCCGCTCCTTATACTGAAGGTGTCGCTTACAAAATTCTTAAAAATGACTTAGGTATTGATTTACGAGAAGCTGCAGGACACACTTCCTGTGGAGCTATCGGTTATCACGGAGATGTTACCACCATTGAAACCCAAATGGTAGTAGCCGCTCGTAATTTCGCCGTAGCTCACGAAGAATTAGGCGTTGATAACTTATTCTCTTTTTGTGTAACTTCTTTTGCTAACTACACTGAAATGATTCATCTATGGGAAGAAGAACCAGAATTACGAGAATACACAGCAAAAATATTAAAAGAAACTACAGGCAGAGAGTTTTGGATTCCCCGTGTATCTGGTAACAGACCTTCTGTTGTTCATGCTTCTGATGTTTTTTACGCTAATCGTCATAAACTAGCCCAAAAAGCAAAATATAGCCTTAAAGGTATCAAAGCAGTTGATCATATTGGCTGTCATTACGGTAAAATTTTTCCGGGAGAAGCCATGGGGTGGGTAGAATTTCCCCAAGTATTAGTGGGTTTATTAGAGGCTTTTGGTGCAGAAATTGTGGATTATCCAGAACGTCGTCATTGTTGTGGGATGGGTTTTCGTCAATGTGCCTTTCCTGAAAATCGAGATTATACTGCCAGTAGTACTTATAAAAAATTAGCTAGTCTTAAACAAGCCCATCCTGACTGTAATTTGATTCTTACTAATTGCCCTGGTTGCACTGTATTTTTAGATGCTGAACAAGGCACAATCAAAGAAGTTTTAGAAGAAGAATTTAACGTTAGTGTTCTCGATTACGCTCAATTAACAGGATTAATGCTAGGTTATGATCCTTTTAAAGATTGTGGATTGAATGCTAAAGCCGTTGAAGTCGAGCCTTTACTCGATAAAATTGGTATTCCCTATGATAAATCTAAAACTGCTGAACAACGCAGAAGACCATTTTAATGAAGGAAGATATTTTCTGACTCTTTGAATAAAAAGTAATAAATTATTTTCGCGTCAGTGAGTTCCAATCAAATATTATCCCAAAACTTTCAAATATTCCATAGTGATTTGGATTTTATGATTTAACTTACATTTTTCTTTTTCCTCATAGATAAAATTCAAAAGTAATCAAAATGAACAATAATGTTATTATAATTGGTGGTGGTCCTGCTGGTTTAGCCGCCGCAGGTAAATTACAAGATTTCGGTTTAGATGTGGTTTTAGTCGAAAAACAACCACGCATAGGAGGACATTTAAACAAATGGTATAAAGTATTTCCTGATTTTACAGATGCTTCAGAAATTACCGCTAATCTCACAGCAGGTTTAGGTAAAACAAGAATCTTAACTAATACTAATGTAACTTCTATTGAAGGTTCTGCACCCAACTTCCTTGTAACGACTTCCACAGGGGAAAAAATTAACGCTTCAGCTATTCTCGTTTCCACTGGTTATAAGCATTTTGATGCAACTTTAAAAGAAGAATATGGTTATGGTATTTATGATAACTGCATTACTTCTGTTGAATTAGACATGATGCTGAAAGAAAAAAATGTCAAAACTAGAGACGGTAAAATACCCAAAAAAGTCGCCATGATTCATTGTGTTGGTTCTCGTGACGAAAAGGTTAATAATAACTATTGTTCAAGGGTTTGTTGTACCAATGCTATCAAAGTAGCCATCGAGATTAAAGAACAAAATCCAGATTGTCAGATTTTCTGTCTCTATATGGATATTCGGGTATTTGGCCGAGGTTACGAGGAATTATATCGCACTTCCCAAGAAGCTCATGGGATTCAATTTTTACGAGGGCGACTCTCAGAAGCTAGTGAAAAGACAGATAGTAGCCTTTTATTACGGTTAGAAGATACTTTGACAGCTAAACCCATGCGTTTATCGGTGGACTTAATGGTATTAATGGTGGGCATGGAAGGGAATTCAGAATTAGCCTCCGTCGCTGACTTAAAATTAGGTTGCGATCGCTTTTATGCTACAGCCCATCAACAATATTCTAATAATCATTCTCATCGAGAAGGAATTTTTCTAGGAGGGGCTGCGACAGGGCCTAAAGCCATTATGGAGTCTATCACAGACGGTAGATCAGCGGCCGCAGAAATTGCTAGTTTCGTGGCTAAAAATCAAAGAATAATCAATAACGGTCAAGTTCCCAGTCTAGTCTAAATGAGGTTAAGATAATGGTCACAAAAAATAAGAAAAAAAAATTTGTTTTTGGTTTGAAGCAAGATAGACAACTAGATGGAGATAAAATGAACTCCGATTTTATGCAAAAAGTTATTGCCGAAGGAGGAAAAGGGGCTTCTATCGCAGCTTGTATGCAGTGTGGAACTTGTAGTGGTGGTTGTACTAATATTGACGTAATGGATATGTCACCCCGTACCTTAATCCTGATGATTCAACGAGGAGAGTGGGAAAAAGTCCTCCAAAGTAATACTTTATGGATGTGTAGTTCTTGTTATATTTGTACCACCAGATGTCCCCGTGGAGTACGCCCCTCTGATGTCATTGAAGCAGTTAAAGCCATAGCCATAGCCCAAGGCATTGAGAACGATTCTACTAAATTTAATCAAATATTTGTAGATTTAGTCCAGAAACGAGGCATTTTATTTGAACCAGAATTAATGCAGAGATACGGTGGCTTACAAGCCATGATCGAACAAGCACCCCTAGGCATTCAATTAGTCTTACGAGGTAAAATGTCCCCCTTCCCAGAAACAATCAAAAATCCCCAACAATTTAATCAAGCATTACAAAAGGCGAAAAAAAATGACGGAAACAATGATTAAACCTACCACTAAATATTCTTACTACCCTGGATGTAGTTTACACACTACTGCCAAAGAGTTTGACATTTCCACAAGAATAGTCATGAAGGAATTAGGTATTGAATTGGAAGAGTTACAAGACTGGTCCTGTTGTGGTGGCTCTATTGCCGCTAGTGTTTCCCATGATGTGGGTATGGCAATGGCAGGAAGAAATGTTGCCCTAGCACAAAAACAAAATTTAGATCTCTTAGCTTCTTGTTCAGGATGTTACAATAAATCTGCTCGCGCCATGAAAGCATTAAAAAATCCCTCTGAAAAAGACAAAATCATGGCGATAATGTCAGAAATGGGCATTGACGTGGATGATTACAATATTAAAGTCAGAAACGTCGTCGATGTATTAATCAATGATGTGGATTTTACTTCCCGTATCAAAAAACCTTTAACAGGATTAAAAGTAGCTTGTTATTACGGTTGTTTATTAACTCGCCCAGCAGATATTACAGGTTGGGATTCTCCCAGATTTCCCACTTCAATGGATAGATTATCAGAAATTTGTGGTGCTCAAGTTGTAGATTTCAAATCAAAAACCAGTTGTTGCGGAGGCCCGATTTTAGTTTCAAAACAAGACGTAGCCTTTGATTTAACTAAAAAAATATTAGATGAAGCCCAGTCATTAGGTGCTGATTGTATCGTCTTAGCGTGTCCTTTATGTGATACTAACTTAGAATTACGTCAATCTGATATTGAGAAAAAATACGGAGTTTCTTATAACCTGCCCATTATTTACATCACTGAATTAATTGGTTTAGCTATGGGTATTAAGCCCAACAAACTAGGCATAAACAAACACATCGTATCTCTAAAACCCTTATTAGAAAAAATCAAATAGGTTAAGTTTTACTCATTGGTTTTTTACCTCTAATAAAGAGAAGATTAATACTTTTATCGATAATGAAGTTGTTATTACATAACCTCAGTTCGATGCAAGAATATCCGACTGAGGCAGGTATCAGGTAGCAGGTAACAGGTTTGATTTTCAGAAGATTATATTATTAATCCAAAAATTGAAAACAAAAAAATCAATTAAGATATATTTTTTATCAATTCTTTAACCCAATACCTAACATCTGATACCAGATACCTTTACACCACCGAAAATTTTATGTCGAACTCAGGTTACATAGCACTTTCTTTAACTACTTATTTCGACCATATAGTTATATAATTGATAAATATAATTAGTCATTATTCATACAGAAATACCTATTAATGGACAATAAAAGTTATTCCCATCAAATTGTGATTGTGGGCGGAGGTAGTGGAGGCATTACGACAGCAGCACAATTCTTGCTCAAAGACAAAACCCTTGATATAGCTATTATCGAACCTTCTCAAAAGCACTATTATCAACCTGGATGGACATTAGCTAGTGGTGGCTTAATCGAACCTGAAAAAATTGTTCGAGATAAAAAAGATGTCATGCCCAAAGGAGTACATTGGATTAAAGACTATGTAACTACATTTAACCCTAATGAGAATTCTTTAACTACTAAACAAGGCACAACAGTTAAATATCAATATTTAATATTATCTCCCGGAGGACAACTTAACTTACACTTAATTAAAGGCTTGAAAGAAACCCTCGGAAAAAATGGCGTTACTAGCAATTATGCTGGTTTAGGATTTTATAGTTGGGAATTAATTAAAAATTTTAAAGGCGGTACAGCTATCTTTACATATCCTGCTACAGCTATAAAATGTGGTGGAGCAGCACAAAAAGTAATGTATATGGCAGATGCAACCTTTAAAAGTAAAAGCGGTGTCGGGGTTAACTCTAAAGTAATATTTTGTACAGCAGGTACAAGAATGTTTGGAGTAAAAGAATATTCAGACGTACTCGATGAAGTAGTAGAAAGACAAGGTATAGAGACTAAATATCAACATAATCTCAAGGAAATTAAAGCTGACAAAAAAGAGGCAATTTTTGATGTTACCACCGAGAATGGGATAGAAGAAGTAACAATTAAATATGATATTCTTCATGTCGCACCTCCTATGAGTGCCCCTGACTTTATCAAAGAAAGTCCCTTTGCAGAAAAAAATGGAGATGGTGGAGGATGGGTTGAAGTTGATAAATATACTTTACAACATAAACGTTATTCTAATGTCTTTGGCTTGGGTGATGCTTCTTCTTTACCTACCTCAAAAACTGCCGCAGCAGTAAGAGGGCAAGTACCTGTAGTCGTCGAAAATTTACTAGCCTTAATGAAATCCCAACCTTTAACGGCAAACTATGACGGCTATACCTGTTGCCCTATTATTACCAGTTATCACTCGGTGGTATTAGCGGAATTTGATTATGAAGGAAAACCCATTTCCTCATTTTTTATTAATTTAGCTAAAGAGCGATATAGTATGTTTTTAGTAAAACGTTATCTATTGCCTTGGTTATATTGGAATCGTATGTTAAAAGGAAAACCCTTTGAAACAGCCATTTTCAAAAAATTAGGTTTACTCTAAAATTTGTTTTATAAATTGTTATGGGATTGATTACATGAATCGACAGAGTCAATATCTTTCCCAATTTCAGACGCAAGACGACTCAACATTGACTGTTGACGATTTTTAATCATTTTATGATGACGTATCATTAATGTACGAGCTTGTTTTTGAGTATCCATATATTTTTCTCCTAAATTCTTTTCAGATATTCCCTTATCTTAAATAAACTTCTGTATAAATTGTTACTAAAACTAGAATTGTTAGCAAAACTTAATATTTATCGAAAAATTATCATAAAGCAACATTAAACTATTCATTGGGGAAAATAAAGTAATATTTTGAAATGATTATTAATACGATTTTCTCTCAACTTCTAAATATAATCTTTCTAAAAGTTGACAAAATATTAAAAAAAAAAGTAATTTTTAGGGTTATGATTTCTTTTTGCGTTAAGCTCTTGAGAACATTAAACTTAAAAAAGTTTACGAATCTTAATATTATTCTTATTTTTTACTATGATGATTCCCTGTTTCTCTTTTGACTTTGAAACTTCCCCCTCAACTACCCATCCTATTAATGAAGAATTTGTAGCAAAGGCCATCGCTAATGTGGTAGAGTCCGCACGTTATCAAGGACAATCTTTAGATGATTTAGTGGCAGAAGTTTTACAAGATGATCCGATATTAGATCAAGTACAGAGACAATGGTTGAGTAAAATAGTAACTCAGGCATGGAGGAGTTTACCATAATTCTTTGATTGCCCACATCAAATCTTAACAAAGAATCACGGTGAATAATAGACAGTTTTTTCAAAAAATCAGAATTTTAGATCCATTATCAGGTATTGATCAAATTAGTGATGTATTGTTAGATCAAGGCATCATTACCCACATTGAAGACAACATTATATTAGATAATGAGCAAACTAAGGTTATAGATGGCACGGGTTTAATTTTAGCGACGGGATTAGTAGATTTATACAGTAGCAGTGGTGAGCCGGGATACGAAGAAAGAGAAACTCTCAAGAGTTTGAGTGAAGCATCCATTGCTGGAGGTTTTACGAGGGTAGGAATTTTACCCCAGACTAATCCCGTTATAGATAATTCTAGTATTGTGTCATGGATAAAGTCAAAAACAGCCGATAGTTTAACTAAGTTTTATATTTGGGGGGGGTTAACTCAAAATTTAGAAGGTGTTACTATCGCACAGTTAGGGGAATTAGCACAAGCTGGGGTAATTGGTTTTACCGATAATTGTCCTCATGGTAATTTACAATTGATCAGAAAATTATTAGAGTATGCACAACCTTTTAATTTACCCGTCGCTTTAGTGCCTACTAATGTAGAATTAAGAGGCAGTGGAGTTCTAAGAGAAAGTCCTACTTCTATTCGTCTTGGTTTAGTAGGTAATCCTGAAATTGCAGAAACCGTCGCCATTGCTTCTATTTTAGAAATAGTGTCCTTAACCAAAACTCCCGTACATTTAATGCGCATCTCAACAGCACGAGGAGTACAATTAATTCAACAAGCCAAAGAAAATAATTTACCTGTTACCGCTAGTGTCAATTGGCATCATTTACTTTTAAATAGCGAAACCGTAGCTAGTTATAATCCTAATTTGAGATTTGAGCCTCCTTTAGGTACAGAAATTGATCGATTAGCCTTAATAAACGGTATCAAAAATAATATTATAGATGTTATTGCAGTGGATCATAGTCCTTATACTTATGAAGAAAAAACTGTTGCCTTTGCTCAAGCACCTACAGGAGCGATAGGATTAGAGTTAGCATTACCTTTATTATGGGAAAATCTCGTTATTACAAAACATTTATCACCTATAGAATTATGGCGTAGTTTAAGTGTTAATTCCTTAAAATGTTTAAATCAAGAACCCATTAAGCTACAAGTCGGACAACCAGCGGAGTTAGTTTTATTTTCACCACAACAATCATGGGAAGTAAAATCTTCTCAATTAAAATCTTTATCTTCCAATACTTACTGGTTAGATAAACAGGTAAAAGGTAAAATTATTGATTTTTAATTTTTCTATTGCCTATATCAACTATGATATTTTATCCTTAATGGAAAACCTGAGCTAAATAAAATACCACTAAAAAAACTATGGAATGGACATCAGAAGCTGAAGCTAAATTAAAAGAAATCCCTTTTTTTGTACGCCCTGCTGCTAGGAAAAAAATTGAAAAATTTGTCAGCGATAAAGGTGAAAATTTAATTACTGTCGAACTTTACTTAGAAGCTAAAGCAAAATTTAACTAAATTATCTCAATTCTTCATTTCTTTTTTGATTCCTATTGAGAGGGTGAATGCCATTCACCCCTAGAGTATTCCCCGTTTCCTAACTCCTCTCTCCTATCACCTATCTCCTAATTAGATATAGACGTGGTTAGTAAATCTAGCATATAATGTATATTGCTGTTTTTTTTATTAACTAAATTTAAGGAGGAAAAACCCGTTGAGTAAACATACTTTAAATGGCACAAGACGCAAACAAAGACGCACCTCTGGTTTCCGTGCACGTATGAGAACCGAAAATGGTCGTAAAGTGATTCAGGCTCGTCGTAATAAAGGCAGAAAAAGATTATCAGTATAACTTAATTATCTCACGATTAAGTATTTATTTTATTTCTTTAGAATCACAATCTCTCATTTTTTATTGTAATCACTATAAATTTAGGTGGGACTACCATCACGACATAGACTAAAACGGCGGTGGGATTTTCAATCTGTATATCAACAGGGTATTCGCCGCTCTAGTCGTCATTTAATTATTAGAGCTTTACCTGTAGCTGAAAATTCGGTTAATCAACTTATTGATACGAAAATAGGGATCTCTATTAGTCGCAAAGTTAGTAAAAAAGCCGTAGTGCGTAATCGCATTAAAAGACAAATCAGGTCAATCTTTCGGTGTTTATTGCCGAAAATTTCCTCTGGTTGGCTTATTATTGTTATTGTTAAACCAGAAGCTCAAGAATGCAATTATGAACATTTTTTGAGAGAATTAGAACAGTTATTAATTAGAGCTGAAATAATCCATGGGCATTAGAGAAGACGTTTTTTATGAAGGTGGTCCTCATGTTGGGGATCTAATTTTCAATATTTTATTAGCTTTTACCGTTATTTGTCTCCCTCTTACCGTTGGAGCGATCGTTCGTGCTATTTGGTTAAGATTTCGTATTACTGATCGCCGAATTTCTATTACAGGAGGTTGGCAAGGTAAAGATCGTACTGATATTATTTACTCAGAAATTGTTAAAGTGGTCAAAGTTCCCAGAGGTTTAGGTTTTTGGGGCGATATTGTGGTAACTCTCAAAGACAGAAGCCGTTTAGAAATGCGCGCTATTCCTCGTTTTCGTGAGATCTCTGATTATATCATCGAACGTACTGCTGATAAAACTGGTAAATCTAAAGAGGCGATCGCACAGTAATAATGAGTAATGAGTAATTATTAATGAGTAATTATTAATTATTAATCAAAAGCCCCCGTTATAAATTAATATCTAGTTAAAATTTAAAATATAGTAAATTAAAGAAACTACAATGGATTTTGGTATAGGTTTTATATCAACTAATATAATGTTGCCAATCCTCGATTTTTTTTACGGGATTGTGCCTAGCTACGGTTTTGGAATTATTGCCCTTACTTTAGTGGTTAGATTTGCGGTTTATCCTCTGAGTGCTGGACAAATTCGCAACATGAGAAAAATGCGCATTACTCAGCCTTTGATGAAACAAAGACAAGAAGAAGTACAAAAAAGATATAAAGATGATCCTAAAAGACAACAGGAAGAAATGGCAAAAATAATGCAAGAGTTTGGAAATCCCCTCGCAGGATGTCTTCCCTTGTTATTACAAATGCCTATTTTATTCGCTTTATTTGCAACCCTCAGAGGTTCGCCTTTTTCTGATATTAACTACACTGTCGATGTGCAGATTTTCCCTCAAGAACAAATTGAACGTATTGCACCTCAACCTTTTAGTACTAAAACTCAAAATGTTTTTATTACCGATGGAAAGCATAGTAAAATTACAGCGATTTTACCCACTGGAAATAAATTAACCGTTGGCGAAAGTGAAAAAGTCGAGTTACAAACTATCGAAGGTAAATCATTACAAGACTTAAATAATCAATATCCTGAAACTAATATACAACCTCGTTGGAGCGTAACTAAAGGTGAAGAAAGAGTTACCGTCAATGAAAATGGTGAAATTACTGCTTTAGGAGTGGGAGATGCTACCATTCAGATTACAATACCGGGTATCGCTGCTGATAAGGGATTTTTATTTATTAAAGCCCTAGGTAGAGTTGGTGCAACCAGTGCTGATGGTTCGATTAACTGGGATATTGTCGGTATGATTATCTTTTTTGGTTTAAGTATTTATCTTAACCAAGAATTATCAGGTACAGGGCAAAAAACTGGTGGTAATGATCAACAACAAAGCGTTAATAAAATTACTCCTGTTATCTTTTCGGGAATGTTTTTATTTTTCCCTCTTCCAGCTGGAGTTTTAATGTATATCGTTCTTGCCAATGTTTTCCAAACTATTCAGACTCTCATTTTAACCCGTGAACCTTTGCCTGAGAATATCCAAAAAATATTAGATGAGCAAGAAAAAGCGGCTAGGGGTAGAGAAGAAATACCTTTTGAGAAAAAAAGCCTGAAAAAGAAAGAAAAAACGTCATAATCAATTAGAATTTTATAGCAATTATGGATGAACAAATCCAAAAAGGTCAAAAATGGTTGGAAACTCTCTTAAAATTGATGGGAGTTCCAGCTAATGTAAATGTAAATAGACTAGAGCAAAAGGGAGATCAAATTATTTCCTCTTGGCTGACGATTGATGAAAGTACTTTAGATTTGAGCAAAATTGAAGCCTTAACGGGGAAAAAAGGTGAAACCATTGATGCTATTCAATATTTAGCTAATGCTTTACTTAATATCGGTGTCGATGAAAATTCTCATCGTTTCTTTACTGTGGAATTAAATGGCTATCGTCTTCGCCGTCAAGCGGAATTAATGGCGATCGCCCAAAGAGCGGCGGAAAAAGTACGCCTAACGGGTGTACCTGAAGAAATACGCAATCTTTCTTCAGTAGAGCGTCGTCAAATTCATAGTATTTTAGAGAAATCTGAAGATTTATCGACAGAAAGTCAAGGAAATGAGCCTGATCGTCGTTTACTGGTCAAATTAAGAGAATAAGCCTCCTTACCCTTGAAAGTAGGGTTGGCATTGTCCACAAAAAAACTTTGCCTCTTTATCCTCAATTTTGAGAAATAACCATAAAAATTCACGGAATTGGGGATTTAATGGCAAAAATAATTATTCACAAGAAGTCTATGGAAAAAATTTATATCCCTCGATTGTTGAAAATGCCCGAACAAAAAGAGGAAATTAAGTTAAATCATCAAATTTCGGGTTTAAATACTCTTACTCCTGTTAAAGGCATTTTTCAGGTTGCCCATCGGGGAAATTTTTTAGAGTTACAGTTAGAAGCAAATACCATCTTAACTTTAACTTGCGATCGCTGTTTACAAACTTTTAATCATCGTTTAGAAGTAGATACTTCGGAAATTATTTTACTCCAAGAGAAAGAAGCCGATTTAGATTTACCACTAGAAATGGAAATTTTGACAGAAGATTTATCAGAAACATTGCCTCCTGATGGTGAATTAATAGTAGAAGAATGGATTTATGAGCAAATATCTTTAGCAATGCCGTTGCGCAATCTTTGCGGTAATAATTGTCAACCTCCTGCCATAGAGAATAAGGAACATCTTACTATCAAAGATAGTCGTTGGTCTGCTTTATCTGATCTAAAATCTTTAATTAAGGAATAAACTAAAACAATATGAATACTAACCCGTGTCATAAATTAGAACTTAAAACCAGATAAAATATATCTGAATAATTTTTTGACAAAAACATAGTGTAGTAAGAAAATGGCTCGTTATGCTTTAAAAGATGATCAATGGGAAAGAATTAAAGATATGCTTCTGGGTAGATTTGGCACTCTAGGAGTCACGTTCAAAGATAATCAATTATACTATACTGTTAAAAGTGGACAAACCTTTCAAAACACTGATTTGGTTTTTCTACAATTTTTGTGAACGGTAAGATAAGCTAATAGTATGACCTAAATAAGCGGTTAGTTTATTATCTTTACCTTGTTGATTCTCAAGCACGTTATAAAACTTTTACAATTCCGAAAAAATCTGGGGGTGAAAGACAAATATCAACCCCGATTACGGCGTTAAAAATTATTCAACCTTGGTAGTTATCAGAATATTCTTTAACTTTACTCCTAATTAACTATTATGTTTTAAGCAATTATTTCGGTTAGTAAGGGAACTCTTTGTTAAAATATTTGTAGTAAAAAATAAATTATTAAATCTTAATGTCTCAAGAATTATTAGAAAAAGCTAATAGTTGTCTCAAACAAAATAACTTTCCAGAGGCAGGAAAAATATTCCGTCAACTGTGGGAAATAGATAATAATGCCTATTGTGCTAGTCGTTATATTTACTGCTTAAGAAAAGCAGGTTATCCGTCACATGGTTTAAGTCAGGGGAAAAAAGCATCTTCTCAATTTCCTGATAATATCTATATTCAAAGAGAGTTAGTTTGGATTTATTATGATATTATCAAAATTTTTAACCAAGAAAATAACTTAAAAGACGCAACTAAAAATTTTGAGGAGATGCTAAAACTTAATCCTGATTCATTACCATTAGAATTAGCTGTATTTTCAATTGTAAATTTAGCGAAAGAAAAAAAAGAATGGGAAATAATCTTAAACATTTGTCGGCGTTGCTGAATTAAAGTATGATTTTTAGATAAGGTGATGCCGAAGGCACGCTACGCGCACGTATCTTTATTACTCTCTTAAATTATCACAGAGGCGTGCTGTGTACCAGAGCCGACGAGCGATCGCTCGTAACTTGT
>NZ_JBGSUU010000013.1:0-41435 GCF_041753295.1 Geminocystis sp. | reverse complement strand
ACTGGATCTATTTTTTGACACCAGCGATTAAAACATGGTGGCATTGATGAAGATGTTGTTTCTTTCATTTTGACCTAAAAACGTTATAATACAAAAATTATAACCTAATTTCTTTTATCGTTTTGTTTAAGTACCGTTAAGTGAAAAAGCTCTAGGTTTAGGATTAGAAGACAAAGATATAGGAGGTTGTGGTGTAATTTGTCCAAGTTTAGATGCGTGGCGCTCTTTACTTTACTTAGAAAAACATCCTTTAGGGCGATATTTAGAAAAAAAAATTACTCAGAGTTTAAAAGATTTAGCCTATCGTCTTTATGAATATCATCCGAAGAACATAGATCCCAAAGTGCTACAGTTGACGAATAGTATTAGAGAATTTGACCAATATTTAGTTATTCCTTCTTTGGGTTTTGAAACCGTAGCGGATTATTATTATGCAAGTAGTCCTTTTCGCATTATGGGCAAAATTAATAAACCAACTTTAATTCTCTATGCTCAAGATGACCCTATGTTTGATCCTACTATAATTCAGGATTTACAACTAACAGTTAAGAACAATCAAATGTTAGATTTAATCTTAACTAAAAACGGTGGTCATGTAGGTTATATCAGTAGTTATTTTAGTCAAAATCAAAGCAAAGATCCAGATAGATGGTGGGCATGGAATCGTTTTTTAAAGTGGCTTTCGGATAAATATTGAGGAGAGATTTTGCCCCCGGTGCTCCCAACTTTGGGGAAGAAAGATACAAAAAAAGTCCCCACACTTGGGGATTTAGAGGCGATTCCAACTTTAGAAAAGAAAGATATAAAAAAAGTCCCCATACTTGGGGATTTAGGGGCGATTCTAACTTTATATTCAACTTTACACAAACTTTATATTATTTAGGAATTTTTATAACCTATAATTTCAGTATTATTTTTTAAAAGATAAGTTTCAATTGTATGAATCAATGTGTTCCCCCCCCTCAAAATCGCTAAAATCCTCATCAAATAAGGGTTTTGGTAAAATTGCAGGTATCGCCGTTATTAGTTTCTTTACTTATACTGGATCTGCTCATGGTTTACAAATAACACCCTCAAGCGTTACCGCTTCAAATGGTACGAGTAATGGATATAGTTTGAATGCTCTAATTGATAATTCAGGGTTAAGCAATGGATTACATGGTGCTGTGACTAACACTATGTGGCTAAGTCAAAATCAAACAACACCTACTCTTACCTTTAATTTAGGTGCTGTTTATAATCTAGCTGGAACAGATATATGGCAATATAATCGTAGTACTTTTAACAGAGGAGTTCAAAACTTTAATATTTTAACTTCCTTAGATGGTATTAATTTTAGTAGTGCAGGATCTGGTACATTAACCGTAGCTACAGGCAATCCAGTTTCAATACCATCTCAATTAGTAGCATTTACCGCAACCGCTCAATATGTTCGTTTTGAAGTTACATCAAATTATGGTAATACTTTTACTACAGGACTTAGTGAAGTGAAGTTTCAAACGGCTGAATCTGTACCTGAACCTTTAACCATTCTTGGTAGTTTAACCGCTTTAGGTTTTGGTTCGGTATTTAAAAAGAAATTTAAGTCCAGTAAATCATAGGGTTTGCCCCCCAGCCCCCAACTTTGGGGAAGAAAGATACAAAAAAAGTCCCCACACTTGGGGATTTAGGGGCGATTCCAACTTTATATTATTTAGGAATTTTTATAACCTATAATTTCAATATTATTTTTTAAAAGATAAGTTTCAATTGTATGAATCAATGTGTTCCCCCCCCTCAAAATTGATAAAATCCTCATCAAATAAGGGTTTTGGTAAAATTGCAGGTATCGCCGTTATTAGTTTCTTTACCTACGGCGGATCTGCTAATGCAATACAAATAACACCCACAAGCGTTACTGCTTCAAGTCAGTTCAGTAATTTAGCTAAAGTAAATAACCTCATTAACAACTCAGGGTTATCAGGAGGCAATCATAATATCGTCCCTTTGAATAATATGTGGGTCAGTATCAATAACGATATTAATCCTACTGTGACATTTAATCTTGGTGCTGTTTATAATCTAACGGGAAGCGATATATGGAATTTTAATGCTAGTGGTTCTCTAAATAGGGGCGTTAAAGACTTTAATATCTTAACTTCTTTAGATGGCAATACTTTTAGTAGTGCAGGATCTGGTACATTGTCCATTGGCACGGGGAATCCACTTCCTTCTCAATTAGTAGCATTTACCGCAACGGCTCAATATGTCCGTTTTAATGTTATCTCAAATTACGGAAATACTACTAACACTGGACTTAGTGAAGTGAAGTTTCAAGGAACTCTTGCACCTACTTCTGTACCTGAACCTTTAACCATTCTCGGTAGTTTAACCGCTTTGGGTTTTGGTTCGGTATTTAAAAAGAAATTTAAGTCCAGTAAATCATAGGGTTTGCCCCCCTGCCCCCAATTCTGGGGGAGTAAAGATACAAAAAAAGTCCCCACACTTGGGGATTTAAAGGCGGACTATATTTAATTTCTAGCTAACCATTTTTGACCATTTAAGCGCTTCAGAGCGAATAACACCATTAAATCAAGACTAGCTTTGCGCTCATCAATCATAAAAGATTCTAGGGTACTAGGTTTTTCCCCATCGATAGTACAAGAAAATGCTTTTTGTCCGTTAATATTTTCATCTAAAAAATAAAGAGCAAATTGACGATTTTCGAGATTACCTAATACTTGCCAACATTCAGGATTTGATTCAAAACCCGTAATAGGAATTTTAGCTTTTTTAAAATCTAACTCAACATTTTTTAAACCTTGTTTTTCTAGGGCAGTTTTAAGAGTTGGGTTAAAATGTAGCTCCATAAACTCAGTAAAGGGTTTATCTTCTAAAGCAGGAGGTTTCTCTTTTTTAGGTGGTTTCGCCTTAACTTCTTCAGTTTTATTAGTAGTTTCTGGTGTTTTTATTTCTTCAGTCATAAACTTATTTATAAATATACTGTTTACTCATTACTCATTACTCATTACTCATTACTTACCTAAAGTGGGCGATAGACTCGGTAATCAATTTCAGGGAAAATATTATCAATTTCCTCTACTTTACTTAACCAACCAGAATCAACTTTTTCCGCCCAAATATCATCATAGAGTTTGTTTAATCTTAGCAAATGACTCTTAGTTCGTCTTACCGCATAAGGCACCATTGTACCAGTGCGCATAATAAAAGCCCAATCGGAAGACTGTGCTAATAATAATTCTCTGGCGGCTTGGTTTAATGCCCGTAATTGTAACTCATCGGCTGGTTCTTTAGTAGCTAAATGAATCATTTTTTCTGCGCCTTGATGTAGATGAGGATAAATCCAAGCATTAGTATGATTTAACCAATATTCATGAAAACCTTTATAACCCCAACTTGACTGAGAAGGTATTGCTACTTGTTGGTTAGGATGCCCTTTTAAATAATCTGCTAGGTGAATCATGTATAATGAATCTTGGTCAAACCACGCTTTACGGAAGAGAAAATCAATAAATTGTGGGCCTTCATACCACCAATGACCGTATAATTCAGCGTCATAGGGTGATACTACTAATGGTTCACGTTGCATCATTCCTGCTAAATGTTGAACTTGTTGCACACGATTATACAAGAAGTTTCCTGCGTGTTCTGCCGCTTTTTCCCTTGCCCAATAAGGATCATAAAGGGCTTTATCCGATAAACCAGCTTGACGACTGGTGATTTTATGATATTTTACGCCGACATTTTTCCGTTGACCGTTAGGCATGATATAGGGTTTAATATAGTCGTAGTCAGCTTCCCAGCCTAAATCTTTATAAAATTCCCGATATACAGGATCACCCGGATAACCTACTTCTGAGGACCAAACCTGCTGAGAAGACTCATGATCCCTTCCAAAAACCGCTACTCCTGTTTCAGTAAAAATTGGTGCATAAGTGCCAAAACGAGGACGTGGCCGGGCATAGAGTAAACCATGACCATCCGTTAGGAAGTATCTTAAACCAGCGTCGGCTAACATTCTTTCTAAGCCTTCGTAATATGCACATTCAGGCAACCAAATTCCCCGAGGGCGAATACCGAAATTTTCTTCATAACTTTGACAGGCAACTTCAATTTGCGCCCATACTGCTTGGGGATACATTTTCATCAAGGGTAAATAGCCATGAGTTGCACCACAGGTTATGATTTCAAGGTTATTACTATCTTGGAACTTTTTAAATGCGCTAACTAAATCACCTTTATATCTTTCCCAAGTTTTACGAGTTTCGCTAAATTCTTGAGCGTAATATTCGGCTAAGTATTTTATATGCCCATTATGCTCGTTATGGTCAATTTCTTTTTCAATTAATTCTTGTAAACTTGCTAAATGTTCGCTATATCTTTCTTGTAATAATTTATCTTTGAGCATAGCCACTAAAGGAGGTGTCATACTCATGGTTATTTTAAAATCCACTCCATCTCGTTTTAAACCTTCAAAAACGTGGAGTAAAGGTATATAAGTTTCGGTGATGGCTTCATACAACCATTCTTCTTCTAAGACATAATCACTTTCAGGATGGCGAACAAAAGGTAAATGTGCGTGTAGCACGAGGGCGAGATAGCCAAGAGCCATAATATGTCAATAACTATTTGCTAGTTTTTACAGGTTAACAGTTTTAATATTATTATTATCTGTCATTAGAATTTTAGGATAAAACGAGCGTGACTCACATTAAAATAAAGAGTTAATTCTTAATTAAATTTAAAATTTCTATTTTGAGATGATTTTTCACCATTGACAGAAACTGAAAATAATTTAATTTATTATAGTACAGTCAACTATAATCTCTATTTAAAAAGTAATTTTTATCTTATACAAATGTCTTATCAAAAAAATTTTTCTTTCTTATTCACTTCTCTTTATTTAAGTTTTAGTTCTTTTAATGGGGTTTTTGCCCAAGAATTAAAGAATACTCCCGAAAAAAATGCGCTCACTACGGAAAATTCAACAACTCAATTTAATTCTAGTCCTAATCCTTTACTTTTCCCTACTAAACCTTCGGAGGTAAAAATTGAAAAACAAAAATCCGTGACTTTAGACGAAGCCATTGAAATCGCCCTTAAAAATAATAAACAGTTACAAACAGTTCGTCTTGAACTACAAAGAGCCGAAGATGGTTTAAACGCTTCTTTAGCAAGTCAATTACCAACGGTAGAAGGGCAATTAGAATTGAATCAAAGGGGAGATGATACTCCTACAGGACAAGCACAAGGAGAAACTTTTCTTAGAGATAGAACTTTGTTATTAGGACAATTAGAGGTAGGCTATGATGTATATAATGGTGGCCGTAGAAATGCTGAGATTACTCGTTCACGTCAACAAGTATATTTAAGTAAATTAGAAATTGAGCGTATTTCTGAAGAAACTCGTTTAAATACCACTAATAGTTATTATGAGCTACAAAATAATGATGCTCAAGTGGCGATCGCCCAAGCGGCCATTGAAGATTTTTCTCAAACCTTGAGAGATGCACAATTACTCGAACAAGCGGGGTTAGGCACTAAATTTGACGTTTTACAAGCGGAAGTTGATTTAGCCAACGCCAATCAAGCCTTAACCAGAGCAATTTCCGAACAACGTAACGCCAGAAGAAGACTAGCTGAGGTGTTAAGTGTAGGACAAAATGTAGAGCTAACTGCTGCTGATGAAATTAAAGAAAATGGTGTTTGGCAATATTCTTTAGATGAAAGTATTGTTATGGCTTATAAAAATAGGGTTGAGTTACAACAACTGTTAGTCAGAGGAGATATTAGCGCCCAAGATAGAGAAATCGCTTTGTCGCAAACTCGCCCTCAAGTAAGTGTATTTGCAAACTATAACTTTACTAACACTTTTTCTGATAGTTTAAATAATACGGGCTATGCTAATGGTTATAATTTAGGTGCGAGAATGCGTTGGCAGTTTTTTGATGGAGGCATAGCTAAGGCAAGGGGAGAGCAAGAAACCCGTAATATTGAAATTGAAGAAACTAAATTTGCCACTCAAAGAAATCAAATTCGTTTAGAAATAGAAACTGCTTATAACAACCTTGTTGCCAATCAAGAAAATATTAACACTACGGAAAAAGCTGTGGTAACTGCTACTGAAAGTCTCCGTTTAGCACGATTACGTTTTCAAGCTGGAGTCGGAACTCAAACTGATGTTATTAATGCTCAAAGAAGTTTAACTGAAGCTAGGGGAAATTTCTTACAAGCTATTATTGGCTATAATCAATCTTTAAATCAGTTACAACGGGCTGTTAGTAATTTACCTGATGGGAAACTTTTTCAAATTCGCTAACACTTTTTTCTCATTAAATATTAGAAATAATAAATTAAGTTTTTCAGTATTCTTACTCTTTTTGAATCTGATAATTTTTTTTAGAATAAGACTTGACAAAACTACTTTTTTTTGTTATTATATAATTATGATAAAGCCACTTTCTTTTAACCCGTTGCGGTTAGGGGAGGGTGGCTTTTGTCTATTTTTTTTGAAAAACTAAACATTTTTAACTTCATCTATTGAATAGGTATCAGGTAATTCTATTTTTGCTTAACATCAGTTAAATCAATAGATAACTTAAGACTGTTACTGGTTGACTTTCCCCTGACAAGGGGAGTTGCCTACCCTTCATCAAAATAAAAATATGATAAATTAACCCCTAAGTAATTTGTTGAAAAAAGTTATTCCAATCGGAAGTAATTAAGGTGTTATTTTCAGATTCGGGTTTAGAAATTAAATCAAATACTTTGTTTTTAGCGAAAGGATTATCTAAGGCTTCTATAACAACATTCGCAACATCACCCCTAGGAATAGAAGTGGGAATATTATTAGGAGGATTCGTTAAAAATTCATCGTTTTTACCTACTAATAATTCTCTTTTTCCGTCGGGTTTATCTAATAATCCCCCAGCATGAATAATTGTATAATCAATACCTGAATTGATGAGATATTCTTCTGCTTTTCGTTTCCAAATCAAGATATTACCGTTACCAAGACGATTGAGAGGGTGATTATCATTTGTACCTCCCATAGAACCTACTAAGATTATATGTTTAATTCCTGCTTGTTTAGCAGCATCTATTTGGTTTTTTTGCCCTATCCAATCCACTTCTTCAGGTTTTCCTCTGTCTTCAAAGTCAAATTCAGGAGGTTTTCCTTCAAAGGGAGGTGAAATCATTTTAGGCACTGCACTTGTTAGTATTATTAAAGTATCGCATCCTTGAGTGGCTATAGTTAAATCTTCAAAAAATAAAATATTGCCGAAAATAAAATTTTCTGTGGATGTAAAAATTTCTTCTGCTTTTGTTGGTGATTTTGCAAAAGGTATTACTTGCCAATCATTGTTTTTTGTTTGTAACTTTTTGACTACTAATAATCCTGTTCTACCAGTTGCACCGGTTATTAAAACTTTTTTTTTCATAATTTATTTGATAAATATAAGTATAGCAAAACATCCTGAAAAATATAAATTTATATCATAATAGTGATTATATTTTTCTTAATGTCTATTATACATTTTTATCGTAAATTTTGGACATATATTAATCTTATAGGAGTCGTGAAAAATAACTAGGTTTAATTAAGACTAATCTATTTAAAATTATCAGTAATAGTTAAAAAATATTATGCCTATTATATAGCAATAATTAAACTCTAATTATTATTAATTTATTTAAAACTCCAATTTTTGTGCATAAAATAGTTATAAACGTAGAAAATTATCGCTATCATTAAACTAGCATAAACTATCCAAATATTTAAAAGTTTGACAAGAATAAACATTGCTACTAAATTAGCGATAAAACTAGAAGTCATTACTGCATAATATTTATAAATTTCTTTCCATATATTAGTATTTATTACTTTAAATGTAAAATATTTATTCAGGAAAAAACCAAGTAAATTAGAGAGGAAAAAACCGATAATAGTTGCCAACATTTCTTCTAGGAAAAATTTATCTGTTAAAATCCATAAAATCCCTAGATTGAAGGTTAGACATAATCCACCAACTAAAGTAAATTTAATTATTTCTTTTTTCTGCTCAATTGTTTCTTTTAATGTTTGAAAATAAGGGTTAATTTTCATTTCATAAATTCTATTATTCCTCAAGATAATTCAAGCAGATTTTTTCTAATTTATTCGTTATTTCTTGCCAATCAAAAGATTTTGCTCTAATTTTACCGTTATTACTTAATTTTTGGTACTCTGACTCATTATATAGTAACTGGGCGATCGCTTGACTCAAATCATTTTCATCAGGATTAACGGCAATACCTTCGATACCATCTCTAACAATTTCTTTTACCGCACTTTCTTGACTATGACAGTAAATAACTGGTATTCCTAAAGCTATGGCTTCTAAGGGAAAAATACCAAAACCTTCCCGCAAAGATGGTTGAATAGCTATTTTTGCTTGACTTATTTCTTGCCAAACTTCTTCAATGGTTTCTAATTTTCCTCTAAATATAACTTTATCTAAAATATCTAATTTTTGAGCTAAATTTTCTAATTCCTCTCTTTGATTACCTTCTCCAATAATTTGTAAAATAACTCCTTGATAATTATTTTTTTTTGTGAAAATAGCAACAGCTTTTAACAATAAATCAACTCGTTTTTCTTTAATTAATCTTCCTGCATAAATTAACGGTGGTTTATCATTAATATTTTGAGAATTTAAAGAGGATGTAAAATCAAGATTAATACCGTTACTAACTATTTCTATTTCATCGGATTTTATTCTTGCTTTGCATAACTTTTCGGCGGTAAATTTACTAACACAAATAACTTTATTTCCTAACTGTGCCGCTAAAATTTCAATATTATAATAAATCACCCATGTCCAATTTTTAATATAAGTTTGCCAGTATTTTCCCCAATATTCATGCCAAGTAATAATGACTTTTTTATTAAGTATCTTTGCCCATAATATCAGTAAAAATAAATGAATATAAGGAATATTATCAACAAAAATAAGATCAAATTTCTGCAAAGGTAAGGTTAAGATAGCAAAGGCATATTTTAAAGAAATTAAAGCGGTTCTTTGACCTAAACTATTATATATTTTTTTAGAAAATAGTAAAGGAATTATCGTTACATTTAAAGGATGTTTATTTTCTTTTACCCAACCAGCTAAAGTAATATTATGTCCTTTTTCAAGCAAAAATTTTGCTAATTGATAATTACGAAATTCAACGCCTCCTAAAGAATCAGGATAAATGCAATCATAAATAAAAATTATTTTCAGCTTTTTGTCTTTTTCTCTCATGAGTAAATAAAAATTATTAAATTAGATAAAAATTAAGGTTTGAAACAATAAAATGTTAATTAACTACTTAAACCCTAGGATAAAAAAAATCAAATTTAAGAGGTTGTTGATCTTAATATAATTTATTAGCTATAAAAAAGAATAACATTATCTGGTTTTTCCTGACAATAATAATTATAATTTTAGGATATTTTAATAAACTTTAAAATAAGATGAAATAACCTAAGTTTAATTATTATGGTGAATATTTTGCCTAAAGGAGAAAAATCTTTAATAAAATTCAAAAAATAGATTAATTGATATAATAAAAAAACATTAAATATTAATAGGTAAAAACAATGGTTGCTATTCAAGAAGTCGTTAAATTATCTCCCGAAGAATATTTAACCCAAGAAGAAACAAACTCAGTAAAATGTGAATATATTAATGGTGAGGTGTATGAAATGGCTGATGCAAGTTCGGATCATGTTACAATTGCGGGAAATATGTTTTTCGTATTAAAAAATCATTTAAGAGGCGGTGATTGTCGAGTTTATATTGCTGATATGAAAGTCAGAATTGACAGTTTAAATATCTTTTATTATCCTGATGTTATCGTTACTTGTAGCCAAGAAGATCGAGCTTTAAATTATTATAAAAGATCTCCTCAAATTATTGTAGAAGTTTTATCAGATAGTACGGAATCTTTTGATAGAGGTGATAAATTTGCCGACTATCGACAGATAGAAAGTTTAAAAGAATATGTGCTTATTTCTCAGACAAAAAAACGAGTGGATTTATTTACTAAACAAGATAATAATTCATGGCAATTAACCTCTTTTGATGAAGGAGAAAATTTAGTTTTAAATAGTATTAATTTTACTTGTGCTGTTTCTAGTTTATACGAAGATATATAATTATCAAACAAATAATTTTATTCACTAAGTTATTTATTCTTGTTGATAGATTTTGTTATTCTTTTTTGTTAAAATCTGTTAATTGTAAAAAATTATTGATACTTTTAATCATCATTTCTTGCTCAGATATATCTCCAGTAATATCAAGAGAAATTTTTAAGCCTTTATGTAAAATAATTTTAGGTTTTAATACTTTATCCCCGTCACTATCTTTTTCTTCTACCATCGCAATGCTTTTTATTTCTCCTAAATTATATTCTTTAATTTTTGATTGAAATAGATTATCATCTCTAATAAAAAACTTTTTTTTACTCTTATCAAATATAAAATTAATTCGTCTAAAAAATATTAATGAGCCTATCATTAAACGAACACCAAAAAGAATAAAAATGCCTCCAAAAGAATAGGCAAAAACACGATCATCCTGCTTAATTTGTGCGGAATTTTGAGTTTTATCTGCAATAAAATTATTAATTTGTTCTACTTTTTGTAGTTTATTTTTACGACCTGAACTATATCCTTCTGCTAAATGAATTATGCCCTCAGATGTATTTAATTTAATCCCATAAGTTTCTCCATCATCGCTATCACTAACTCCTAATTCTGTACTATATAATTTACTAATATTAATGATTTCTTTTCCCTTTAAACCTTGTCTAGTTAATTGACAAGATATTTGTTGCGTTTCTACTCGATCACATTTTAAAGTATTTAATTTTCCTATGAATAAAATAACAGCGATTCCTCCACACAAAAAAGGGGTTGCAAAAAGAAATGATGATAGTCTTCCTAAATAAAATTTATTATTTCCTAACTCTAATACTTGAGAGGTTTGTTTTTTGATTTTCATAGTTTTACTGAATAAAAATATCTTAAAATTTGATGCTAATAATTAACTATATAACAAATATTTTAAATTATTTATAAATAGTCCTTAAAGACAATAATTTTTAAATCTATTTATTCTTGATCAATAAAAATTAACAATAAAAATTCAACAAATAGGTTAATCTTTTATCCTAGTAGAATTTCTATTTATATATTTGATTATGACACAACCAACAATTGAATCAATTTTACAAGAAAAACGTACTTTTGCCCCTTCTTCCGATTTTTCACAACAGGCACAAATCAAGAGTTGGGAAGATTATCAAGCATTATATCAACAATCTATCGCTAATCCGACTCAATTTTGGGAAGAATTAGCAGAAAAAGAATTACATTGGTTTCAAAAGTGGGATCAAGTTTTAAATTGGAGTAATCCTCCTTTTGCTAAATGGTTTGTCAACGGTAAAATTAACCTATCCTATAACTGTTTAGATAGACACCTAACGACTTGGAGACGCAACAAAGCCGCTATCATCTGGGAAGGCGAACCGGGTGACAGCCGTACTTTAACCTATGCTCAACTCCATCGAGAAGTGTGTCAATTTGCTAACGTCATGAAGCAATTAGGAGTAAAAAAAGGGGATGTTGTGGCAATTTATATGCCTATGATTCCCGAAAGTGCCATCGCCATGTTAGCCTGTGCCAGAATTGGAGCTGTGCATAGTGTAGTATTCGGGGGTTTCAGTGCCGAAGCCCTGAGAGATAGAATCAACGCTGCCGAAGCCAAATTAGTTGTCACTGCTGATGGTGGTTTTCGTAAAGATAAAGTAGTCGCCCTCAAAACTCAAGTGGATAGTGCGATCACCGATAATCAAGCCCCTAGTGTCGAAAACGTGTTAGTAGTACAACGCACCAAAGAAAAAACTTATATGGAAGCAGGAAGGGATCATTGGTGGCACGACTTACAAGCAGGAGTATCCGCCCATTGTGAAGCCGAAGTAATGGATAGTGAAGATATGTTATTTATCCTCTATACCAGTGGTAGTACAGGTAAACCGAAAGGAGTTGTTCACACTACGGGGGGCTATAATCTTTACTCTCACATGACGACAAAATGGATTTTTGATCTCCGTGACGATGATGTTTATTGGTGTACCGCCGATGTAGGGTGGATTACTGGTCATAGTTACATCGTTTATGGACCTCTTTCCAATGGTGCGACAACAGTTATGTATGAAGGAGTACCTCGCCCTTCTAATCTTGGTTGTTTTTGGGATGTAATCGAGAAATACGGCGTAAATATATTTTATACTGCCCCTACTGCTATTCGTGCCTTTATCAAAATGGGCGAACATCATCCTAACGCCCGTGATTTATCGTCTTTGCGATTGTTAGGCACAGTGGGCGAACCCATTAACCCAGAAGCGTGGATGTGGTATCATAAGGTGATAGGCAAGGAAAAATGCCCCATCGTCGATACATGGTGGCAAACAGAAACAGGAGGGGTGATGATTACTCCCTTACCCGGTGCAACACCAACCAAACCCGGTTCGGCTACTCATCCTTTCCCCGGTATTATCGCTGATATTGTGGACTTAGACGGCAATCCCGTTAGTGATAATGAAGGGGGTTATTTAGTGATTAAGCATCCTTGGCCTGGTATGATGCGCACGGTATATGGTGATCCCGATCGATTCCGTAACACCTATTGGGAACATATTGCACCGAAAGATGGAGAGTATTTATACTTTGCTGGGGATGGTGCAAGACGGGATGAAGACGGCTATTTCTGGGTAATGGGACGTGTTGATGATGTTATCAACGTTTCTGGACACCGTTTAGGCACAATGGAAGTAGAATCTGCTCTTGTTTCTCATCCTGCGGTAGCGGAAGCCGCCGTTGTGGGTAAACCAGACGAGGTGAAGGGGGAAGATATTTGCGCTTTTGTTACCCTCGAAAATGGTTTTAATCCTAGCGATGAGTTGGCAAATGAACTTAAAGCCCATGTAGTACAAGAAATCGGTGCGATCGCACGTCCAGCCGAGATCAAATTTACGGAAGGAATGCCCAAAACTCGATCAGGCAAAATCATGCGCCGATTGTTACGTAGCCTTGCTTCTGGGCAAGAGGTAACAGGAGATACTTCTACTTTAGAAGATCGTAGCGTCTTAGATAAATTAAGAGAAGGGGCATAATAAAGGTAGGTTGGGTTGAGGAAACAAAACCCAACTAGATGAAATATAATAAGATTAAGTATTTTCTAAATTATTAATCTTCCATTTAAAACTATGATTTTAGAACTAAAATTAAATCAAGAAAAATTCATTCAAAAACAACTAGACAGCGGAAAATTTGATAGTACAGAACAATTAATAGATTTAGCTTTTTCTTTATTAGAAATCATAGGAGATGACTATTTACATTGGTTAGAAGAAATAAGAAATAAAGTTGATATAGCGATAGCTGAACTAGAAGATGGACAAGGTTTAGATGGTGAAACTGTAATTCAAAATATTCTGACAAAATTTAAACAAGTTCAAGAATAAGTATTTATGAATCGCTATATTATTGCCCCTTCTGCCAGTCAAGATTTGAATAATATTGCATAATATTTTTTAAAGGTAAATGTTCGGGCAGGAGAAAAATTTTTTCTCAAATTTAATCATAAGTGTCAACAATTAATTTAATTTCCTCATCTAGGTCGTCCTTATAATCATATTAAGCCTTCTTTACGAGGTTTATCTTTAGAAGGGTATATTATTTTTTATCGTGTTATTGATGAAACATTAGAAATTTTAAGAATTGTTAATGGTCGTCAGGATTTAGATATTTTGTTTGATAATGAAAATGATTTATAATGCTATGACAAAAATATTATTCCAGTCTTCGTAATGGGAGGTTGAGTATTTATGATGAACAGGCGATAAGTAATGATTTGTCTGCAATTATAGGCTCTGATCCTCATTTATAATGTTGTTTATTTGTATAAAAAAATGGGTAAATATGAAAAACTAATACAAAAAATAATTGATAGTAAATCAGATGAAAATATTTTATTTAATGATTTATTTCAGCTCTTAAAGAGACTTGGTTTTGAAGAAAGAATTAGAGGCTCACATCACATCATATCTTTAGAAAAGACGGCATTGCAGAAAAACCAAATATACAAAGTGATGTAAATAAAGCAAAAGCCTATCAAGTCAAACAAATTAGAGAAATTATTTTGAAATATAATTTAGGAGATAAATAACAATGTATAAATATGAAATTATTATTAATTGGAGCGAACAAGATCAAGTATTTATCGCTAAAGTACCTGAATTATTAGGGTGTATGGCTCATGGAAAAACTCAAGAAGAAGCTATTATTAATATTAAAGAAGCGATCGAATTATGGATTGATATGGCTAAAGAATTTGGGGATATTATTCCTCAACCGAAAAGTTTACAAGTTGCTTAAATATAAAAGTTTGATGATGAAATTAAGGATTATTTATCGTTAGGTTGAATCTTATTAAATCCAGTTATTTTTACCAGAAACTATCAAATTATTTGTTAAATTATTATTATGACTAAATGTCTTAATCCTAAATGTTTACACGAAAATAAGTTAGGTGATAAAATATGTCAAAAATGTGGTAATAAATTATTATTAAAAGAACGTTATCGAGCTATAAAAATAATTGGGCAAGGTGGTTTTGGTAGAACTTTTTTAGCTATTGATGAGGATAAACCATCTAAGTCTTATTGCGTCATAAAACAATTTTTACCCCAAGCTCAAGGCATAGATAATTTAAAAAAAGCTGCAGAATTATTTGCCCAAGAAGCTCACAGATTAGACGAGTTAGGTAAACATTCTCAAATACCTGAATTATTAGCTTATTTTACTCAAGATAATCGTCAATATTTAATTCAACAATTCATAAAAGGAGAAAATTTAAAGCAAGAATTAAACTCTCAAGGTAATTTTAATGAGCAGAAAATTAGAGCTTTATTAGTAGATAGATTAAATGTCTTAAAATTTGTCCATCAAAATAATATAATTCATCGAGATATTAAACCTGAAAATATTATTAGAAGGGCAGAAGATAGTAAGTTATTTTTAGTTGATTTTGGGGCATCAAAATTTGTCGAAAATAGCCATTTATCTATCACTGGTACAGTTATCGGTTCGGCTCAATATTGTCCTCCTGAACAATCTTTTGGTAAACCTCAATATTGCAGTGATTTATATAGTTTAGGGGTAACTTGCTTACATTTATTAACAGGAATTGAGCCTTTAAATTTATTTGATGCAGGGGAAGGAAATTGGGTTTGGCGTGATTATTTAAACAATAACTTTGTAAGTAATGATTTAGGAAATATTTTAGATAAATTAGTAGAATTTGCCTATAAAAAACGTTTTCAATCTGTAGATGAAGTTTTAAATATTATACAATCTCAACAAGAAATTGTAGAAAATAACGTGACAATGGATGCAACTGAAAATAAAGTAATTAATACTATTAATACAAATAAAGACACTCTTAAATTAGGTGAATTTTTATCTGTAAATGAATTTTTAATATCTGCTGAGGGTAATTATAGTTTAGTACTTCAACCAGATGGAAACTTGGTGTTATATAATTGTCAGTCTTCAAAAGCTATGTGGGGTTCAGGTACAAATGGGAGGAAACCTATAAGTGCGGTTATGCAGGAAGATGGCAATTTTGTGATTTATTTTGATGGTTTTAATCCTTGGGCTTCCAATACAGCGAATAGATCAATTTCTCATGTCAAACTAGAAAATAATGGTACTTTAATTTTATATAATAACAACAACGAGCCTTTAAAGTATATTTACTAGGGTCAAGTGCGATCGCCATAAAAAATAACTTAAAACAAATATCTTTAATTTACTCTTCATTTTATTGGTGCAAAAATTAATTTAAAAAATGATTATTATTGCGTTAATAGAGTAATTTTTGATGTCAATGGAAATATAACTGCCATTGTTAAAGATTGTTTTGAAATGGGCAAAGAAGAATTTATTTATAGAAACAATGATGGAAAATAGTTGGAAGATTCTTCGCAATATTGACATTTCCAAAAATCAAATAAAAAATACACAATAAAACTGAAAATCAGTAAAATTTTTTTTACTCTACTGAAATTAATTATGAGTACTTTAAAGTTTTATGAAGATATTTTCTTAATAAATTGCAACAAAGTTTGTAGATTTTAAGAGAGATCTTGTATCCTTATATTGTGGGGATCAATGTTAGATTAGGGCTTTAAGACGAATTACCAGTTTAAATCTAGGCTTCTAAAGTTAACTAACAGAAATTATTATTATTATTCAACTGACTAAATACATTTTTTTTATTACCCATTAATATACTAATTTTAATTAACCAATTTTAAGAAATCAATAAAAACTACAGATCAAAAACCAAAGATAATAAAAGAAATATTCGTATGGAATCTTAAATAATATTAATAACTATTCTATGGTTAAGACAAAACTTATTTTCTATGGAAGAAGATTTTAACTTAAATCTATGTTTTGTCATCCTGAAGAAAAAAGCTAATTATAGTGGTAAATTATGATCAATTGTCACTATTCAAAATTTTCTCTTCACTCTTAGACTCTGGATAAATTAGGAATCGTTTATTTGCTTTATTGACTGATTCTCTAATCAATATTTAAAAAATATACAGGTAAGAAAATGTCAAGAAAAAAGAAGAAATTTGATTGTGGTCATTCAGGTTATGGAAAAAGTTGTCATAGATGTGAACAAACCCAGATGACAAGAGAACAAAAAAGAAGGGAAAAAAATGCTTGGGAAGATACTTTTTCTCATGATCCCATAGATTTGAGTTGTTTACCTAGAAATGTGGTATTAAAAGCAAGACAAATTATTCATAACATCCAAAATCATACTAGCTATACCAATTTTAGGGGAAAAAGACTTAGACATGATCGATTTATTATTAGTATTCCCGTTACTAGGAATTATCGCCTTATTTGTCGAGATTATGGCAGTTTTGTTGCTCCTGAAGCCGTTGTCTCCCATGAGGATTATAATGTCTGTAAACCAGGATGCTGATTAATTGATCATCTTTTTTAGCCACCACCGACAATGGTTACTACTTCTAGGCGATCGCCATTTTTGATCAAAGTAGTATCCCAGTATTGTCGATGTAAAATTTCCCCATTATATTCTAAAGCAATCAAACGAGGATTAAAACCCAGAGACTGCAAAAAAGTAGGTAAAGAGAGATTAGGAGGGCAATGTTGAGATTCACCGTTAACGGTAAGAGTGATCATATCGGAAATCATAAAATAGAGAATGATTAGTTACCTAGTTTATATTTTATGGCATTAATGAGAGTTTCTAAAACATTTAGCCTTGCATAATATTTATCATTACCCGGTACAATTGTCCATGGTGCTTGGGGAGTGCTGGTTCGTGCTATGGTTTGATTAATTGCTACATCATATAAATTCCATTTTTCTCGATTACGATAATCTTCATCGGTTAATTTATAACTTTTATAGGGATCTAACTTTCGTAGTTCAAAACGTTTCAGTTGTTCTTCAGGACTGATATGTAACCAATATTTAAGAATGATATAATTAGAACTAGCTAATTGAGCTTCAAATTCATTAATTTCTCGATATGCACGTCTCCATTCGGTTTCTGTGGCAAAATTTTCAATTCTTTCCACTAAAACTCTACCATACCAAGAGCGATCAAAAATACCTATTTTTCCTGTAGGAGTTAACCGTCGCCAAAAACGCCATAAATAATGATACAAATGCTCTTCTTTAGTTGGGGCGGCAAAAGCATGGACTTCATAGCTACGAGGATCTAAAATATCAGTAATTCTTTTAATAGCGCCACCTTTTCCTGCGGCATCCCAACCTTCAAATAAAATTAAAATACCAATATTTTTTTCAAAAATGTCTTTTTGTAACTTTCTTAACTGTAATTGAGATTGTTTAAGTTTAACTTTATATTCTTCTTTGGGTAAATTTAGGGTTAAATCAACTTGAGAGAGATAATCAGCTTCGGTAGGGGATAAAGAGATTTGAGGCGGTAAAGAAGGAGTTTGAGTGATAATTTCTCGTTTAGCTAAGGCTTCTCTGATAGTTGAAACTAATTGGGTTAAAACCTTAAATTTTGCCCATCTTTGACAATCTGCTTCCACTAATACCCATGGGGCAAAACCACTACTGGTATAAATAAGCATTTCTTCGGCTAAAGTTTTATACTGTGTATAGTTTTTTGCTTGTTGCCAATCTTCTTTTCTGACTCTCCAAGACTCAAATTCATCTTTTTCATAATCTTTGAGACGATTTTGTAATTCTTTTTTACTTAAATGAAGCCAAAATTTTGCCACTACAGCGCCATCCTCAATTAACTGACTTTCAAAAGCGTTAATATCTCGCATGATTGTTGGTACTTTAGTATTCTCTAGTCTTCCAAATAATCTATCTTCTAATAAATGAGTGTACCAACTATGATAAAAAATGCCGATACTGCCTTTTGGTGGTAACTTTTGCCAAAAACGCCATAGAAAAGGATATTTTTTTTCTTCCTCCGAAGGAGCTAAGATCGGATGTACCACAAAACCCCTAGGATCCATATAATTAGTCATTTGTTTAACTAATCCCCCTTTTCCTGCGGCTGCCCATCCTTCTAATACTACGACAATGGGTAGTTTCTCTAACCAGCAAATATTTTGTAGTGAGCGTAATTCTCGCATCAAGTCTTCTATTTTTGTGCGATAAGTTTCTTTATCTAAAGAGATGGTTAAATCGAGATTATCTAACATAATTAATCTATCGGTAATGGCTATAAAGTCAATATATAATTAATATAGCAGTCTTATATCGTTATGATAAAAAACGTAATCAAAAAGGCAAAAAGTAATAGACTTCTTGCAGAAGTGGAGTAATAAGTAATAAGTAATAAGTAATAAGTAATGAGTTAAGAAATTAACGTTTTCCATCCTAAAATAGATTTTACTTTTTATTTTGCAAGAGGTCTAATCATCTGCGATGTTTTTGACATAATTGATTTGTTTTTACCATTGGTATATAACTGAAACTAATTTTATTTAATTATCTCTTAATCTTTTAATTTGTGTGCAAAAATTATCTTTAATATGGTTTAAAGTTTCTCAAAAATTAGCAATAAGATATTTATTTTTTGGGTTAATAGGTGGTTTATTAATGGGTTTAACCGTTGCACCAAGTAATCTATGGTTTTTAGCATGGATAGCCTTAATTCCTTTATGGATAGCTTTATCACAATCAACTTTAACGGCAACATTAACTGGTTTTTTGTGGGGTTGTGGTTATCATGGTTTTGCTTTGTTTTGGATTACAGGAATTCATCCCATGACGTGGATGGGAGTATCATGGTTAAATAGTTTAATTATTGCAATTTTTTGTTGGTTATTTATTACTTTTTGGGGAGCAATTTTAGTTACTATTTGGAGTTATATTTTAAACTATATTATTACTCATAATTTATTAAAATTAAAATTTATTTCTCCTATTTTTATTAAAATCTTTTTAGGAATAACAATTTGGTGTTTATTAGAAAAAATCTGGAGTTTTAGCCCTTTATGGTGGACATCTTTATCTTTAACTCAAAGCCCTTATAATTTAGCAATTTTACAACTATTAAAAATATCTGGTACAACAACTATTACGGCTTTAATTCTTTTAATTAATGGCTTATTTGCTGAAAATATTATTTTAATTATTAATAATAAACAACACTTTTATAAAGATAAATATAATTTAATTGCTAATGCCATCATCATTTTAACCATAACTCACGGTATAGGTTATATAAATTATCAAATAAAAATTAGTAATAATCCTTTAGAAGTTATTAACATAGGTATTATTCAAGGTAATATCCCCAACGAAATTAAACTTTATGATACAGGTTTAAAAACAGCAATTATTAACTATACAAAAGGATATAATGACTTAGCTAAACAAAAAGTTGACGTTATTTTAACACCTGAAACTGCGTTACCTTTATTTTATGATGATATAAAAAATAATAGTAGTTTTTATCAAGCAATTATTAAACAAAAAATTCCTTTATGGTTAGGGGCATTTGATCAAATAAAAAATAATTATACTAATAGTTTATTCTTCATTGATAAAGAAGGTATTGTTATTACTAAATATGATAAAACTAAGTTAGTACCCTTAGGAGAATATATCCCTTTTAGCAACATTTTAGGTAATATTATTGATCGACTTTCTCCTTTAGATGCACATTTAATTGCGGGGGAAAAAAATCAAATTTTAAATACTCCGTTAGGGAAAGTAATTGTTGGTATTTGTTATGATTCCGCCTTTGCAGAGAATTTTCGTTTTCAAGCCTCAAAAGGAGGGGAATTTATTATTACAGCTTCTAATAATGCTCATTATAGCGATGCCATGCCTTTTCAACACCATGCACAAGACGTTATGCGCGCCATAGAAACCGATAGATATATGGCAAAAGCCACAAATACAGGTTACTCAGCTATAATTGATCCTCATGGTAATACTAAATGGATTTCCCAACTTCATCAATATCAAACCCATGTGGGTAAAATTTATAAACGAAACACAAAAACTCTTTATGTTGCTAAAGGAGATTGGTTAATTATATTATTAACTTTTTTGATGATGAGTTATTTTTTCTTTAATTATTTTAGAGGAGATAGAAATAATCAGTAATTTAAGATTTAACTTCAGGGAAAATTATTCGTTTTTGCCTTTTGAGATTAACATATTATTATTTTAAACTTAATGGATGATACCTATGAACACGAAGAAAAAAATTGGTATTTTAACTAGCGGAGGAGATTGCCCCGGATTAAACGCTATTATTAGAGCCGTAGTAAAATATGCACATCTAAAAGATTGGGACATTTTTGGTATTCCTCGTGGTACTGATGGTTTTATAGATGTTGCTCAAGGTAAAGTTGAACCTGAATCTCTTAAATTACAACCTCATGGTTATGATGTGCCGGGGGTTTTACAAGGTTTAGATATACTACAATTTATGAGTGGTAGTGTGTTAGGTTCTCTTAGTAGGGGAAATCCTGCTGAGGAAGATGTAACTTTAGATATTATTGAAGGTTATAAGCGTTTAGAATTGGATGCTTTAATTGCTATTGGTGGTGATGGTAGTTTAGATATTATTTATGATTTAGCCAAAAAAGGCGGTTGGAATTTAGTGGTTATTCCCAAAACCATTGATAATGATGTAGCATTTACTGAACGTTCTGTAGGCTTTGATACGGCTCGTAATACCGTTACTCAAGCCTTATATGATTTAACTTTCACCGCAGCTAGTCATGAACGTATTATGGTTGTCCAAGTTATGGGCAGAGATGCTGGACACTTAGCCTTACATTCTGGTATCGCAGGAGGTGCAGATTGTATTCTTATCCCCGAATTATGTCCTCAATTGACACCCAAAACCATCGAAGGAATGTGTAAGTATATCGCTAAATTACGTTGCGATCGCCGAAAATTTGCTTTAATAGTCATAGCAGAAGGAGTACACGGATTAAATAATCAAAAAGATACTTATATTGCAGAAACTTTAGCGAATTTAATCAGAGAATATAGTCATCATCTTTGTAGTAATGGAAGTAATGAGTATCAAGGTTTAGACGAAATAGATACTCGTGCGACAGTTTTAGGACATTTACAACGATGTGGCGTTCCTAGTTCTTTTGATCGCATTTTAGCTACAGTTTTCGGTATTAAAGCCTTACATCTCATTGAAGAAGAAAGATATAATCGTCTCGTAATTTGGCAAAATGGTTGTGTTGAAAGTAAATCCCTTGAACAAATTATGCCCATGATTAAATGGTGTCATCAAGAGAATAGTTGTCCTTCTCCTGTAGATCCTGAAGGTTTCATGGTTAGGACAGCTTCATCTTTAGGAATATATTTAGGAGAATCAAATCATGATTAATCATTGATAATTATTTGTTAATCTTTCCTTAACTTAATAGTGGTTTAATAGCAACTATACTGAAAATAGTATTTTTATATAAATTATATTAATGATTAGTAATCAAAATTTATTTCTAATTCATTAATGGAAAAAACATATCTTAACTATTAATTAAAATTGACTAATAAATCACTATTATGAGTTCTTTATCTTCTCAAGAATTGAGCGACAACGCCGTATTAAAAGCAGAAAATGTTGACGTTTATTATGGTTCACATAAAGCTGTAGCTGGAGTTAATCTTGATATACCAAAAAATAACGCCGTTGCTTTTATTGGCCCTTCTGGATGCGGAAAAAGTACGATTTTGCGATGTTTTAATCGTATGAATGATTTAGTTGCTAGTGCAAAAATTTCAGGTAGAATTACTTTTCAAGGAAAAAATATTTATAGCGAGAAAGTAGATCCTGTTAAACTAAGAACTAATATTGGTATGGTGTTTCAAAAACCAAATCCTTTTCCTAAATCAATCTATGAAAATATTGCTTGGGGTGCAAGAATTAACGGTTATAAAGGTAATATGGACGATTTAGTAGAATCATCTTTGAGAAAATCTGCTTTGTGGGATGAAGTTAAAGATAAATTGCGTCAAAGTGGTTTAGCATTATCGGGAGGACAACAACAACGTTTATGTATTGCTAGAACTATTGCCATTCAACCTGATGTTATTTTAATGGATGAACCTTGTTCAGCGCTAGATCCCATTTCCACTCTAAAAGTAGAAGAATCTATCCATGAATTAAAACGTAACTATACTATCATTATTGTGACTCATAATATGCAACAAGCCTCACGAGTATCTGATTATACAGCTTTTTTTAATGCTAAAAGTGTCGAAGGAGGAAGCGGTAAACTAGGTTATTTGGTAGAATATGATCGCACAGAAAATATATTTCAAAATCCTGTGGAAGAAGCAACTCAACAATATGTTAGCGGACGTTTTGGCTAATTAATAGTTATATTTTAAAGTTAGGTAATAATCTGGGAATATTTTTTTTTCTTATTACCTAAATATCTTAATTTTTAAACAGTAATTAAAGATAATTGAATTTCACTATCATTATTTTTAGTAACTTCTGCGGTGATATTTGGCCCAAAAAACTTAGTAATTTTTTCCTGTTTTTCCTGCCAAATGTCAAAACTAATTAAGGGAGAATCAAAAAATAAAATTAAGGCATAATTACCGTTAATATTATCTTCTTTTATTTTAGTTAAAATTGGTCTTTGGTCATCTGCTGGACTTAATCCTAGGCGTTGTAAGGCTTCATCTAAATGTGCTTCTTGTCCATAGCGATAACGAGTTACATCATTGCGCAATTGATTTTGAGTATCCGTAGCTTTTTCTTTTCTTAAAACCACCACTTCGGGAGTTGTTTCTTGTGCAAAAGGAATTGGTTTTAATTCTGCTGCTTTTAAAGCTAATCCACCTAATAATAAAGGTATGCCATAGAAAAAACCAGCTAAGTTTAAGGTAGAATTACCAATACCATAGGCAATAAATCCGATGACTGTTAAAATTGAACCGATGGTTAAACCAACTAATGCTAATGGAATTTTGCGCCACATAATTTTTTGTTAAATTTGAGAATGAATAGAATTAATTAATTTTAATATTGTATAGCGTTAAAGGAGTTGATAATTGCTATTTTTCGATGTTGTTAACTAGAAGATTCAGGAATAGTAATATCCACAGAAAAAATTTTTTGTTGAAGACTCTCTAAATCTTGTTTGATAGCTTCTTCATTTCCTACTACTAAAGTTACTATCTTTTCAGGCTGTAAATATTGTTTTGCCACTCTTAAAACATCTTCTACCGTAGTATTTTTAACCGCTTTTTGATAGTCAAAAATAAAATTACGGGGATAATTATAATATTCATAAATCATCAAACGAGAGAGAATTTGAGAAGGATTTTGAAATTGAAAGACAAAAGAATTTAAAATAGAGTCTTTCGCATAATCTAATTCTTTTTGAGTCACGGGTTGAGTTCGTAAATTCTCAATTTCAGTTATCATTGATCGAATAAACTGCGAGGTAGTTTCACTTTTAGTCTGTCCTCCAGCTACAAACATACCTTCATAATCATAATTTCCTTTCCAGACACCATACACTGAATAAGCTAATCCTTGAGTTGAGCGAATTTCATTATATAATCTTCCTCCAAAGCCGTTTAAAATGCCGTTAATAACACTCAATGTGCCATAATTGGGATCATCTAATTTTCCGCCTAAATGTCCTAATAAAATGTTACTTTGGGTTAATTGTGGTTGATTGACGATGAAAATTCCGTTATTTTTGTCTTGTGAAGGTGTAGCAATTTCTAACTTAGGCGATGGTGTTTTTACTTGCCAATCTCCAAAAGTTTTTTCAATAAATGATTTCATTTTTGCCGTTTCAAAATCTCCCACAATACCTAAAATAATATTTTCAGGACGTACATAATTATTATAAAATTTAACTACGTCTTCACGGCTAATATTATCTAAAGTTTTATACTCAACGTTACTACTATAAGGACTATTTTCACCATAAATTAGTTTAGCAAATTCTCGACTGGCTATTTGGGAAGGATTATCATTTCTTCTGGCGATGGCAGCTTTATATTTACTTTGTTGTAAATTAAATTGTTGCTCCTCGAAAACAGGATTTTGTAAAACTTCGGCAAACAGAGGAAAAACCGTATCTAAATCATAACTAAGAGAGGAAAAACTAGCACTACCTGAAGTCTTATCAATAGAAGTTTCGATGGCGGCAGCTTTTTGTTCTAAAATATAATTTAATTGTTCGGGAGTGTGATTTTTAGTACCTCCAAGACGGATTAAATCTCCTGTCAAATCTCCTAAACCTACTTGAGAAAAAGGTTCAAATCGTGATCCTGTTCGTATTATTGCAGTGCCACTAATTAAAGGTAATCGATTATCTTGCACTAAATAAACTACCATACCATTACTAAGTTCATAACGGTTATATTCAGGTAATTGAATTTCAGGTAATGGAGAATATTTTAAATCTTGATAACTGGGAGAAACATCCGCAAAAGCGACATTATGAGTTGTGATAATGAAAGCGATAGTCAGAAAAGTAAAACCTAACCATTGCCAGATTTTATTAAATTTTGTCTTCATTTTAAAAATTAATTTTCAGTAATTAACCTTAATAATTATATAACAGTCCTATTTGAGATTTATGTTACACTCAGATTTTAACAGTTGGTTAAGTTAAGTATCCCATGAGATATTACAATACAAAATGACGTGGGAAAAGTGAGTTATTAATACTGAGATCTTGCATCAGATCAAAAATACTTAATAAGCAAAAGTCAAAAAATCAATTTTAGTATAGTTTGAGTCAATTTTAATCCTTTTGCCCCTTGCCCTTTGCCCTAACTTCACCAGTTAATTTTTAACGAGGTGCAACATCTGAGTAATACTTATTAAGGATTGAAATGTAAGGATTTTCTAAGATTACTCCTGATTTTTTAAGGATTTGCTAAAAATTGCTATAATTTAGCTATTATTGGAGTAACTTGTATGACAAATGGCGTAATGATGCAGTTTTTTCACTGGTATAATTCTGCGGATGGAACTTTATGGAAAGAACTAGAAGACAAGGCTCAAGATTTAGCAAATGTTGGTATTACTGCTCTTTGGCTACCTCCTGCTTATAAAGGTAGCGTAGGCGGATTAGATGTTGGTTACGGTGTTTATGATCTTTTTGATTTGGGAGAATTTGACCAAAAAGGTTCAATTAGAACTAAATACGGTACGAAAGAAGAATATATCAAAGCCATTAAAAAAGCTCAATCTGTGGGCATTGAAGTTTATGCGGATGTAGTTTTTAACCATAAATTAGGAGGAGATGAAGCAGAAGAATTTAGTGCAACTCCTTTTAATCCTGACGATCGCCTTCAAGCGATGGGAGAACAAAAAAAGATTAAAGCATGGACACATTTTACTTTTCCCCAACGTAAAGGGCAATATTCTAGTTTGGAGTGGCATTGGTGGCATTTCGATGCGGTGGATTATAATGCTTATGATGAAAATGAAAATGCGATTTATTTATTTGAAGGTAAATCTTTTGATCCTGCTGTAGATTCAGAAAAGGGCAATTTTGATTATCTCATGGGTTGTGACCTTGATTTAAGAAACTCTGAAGTACAACAAGAATTAAAATATTGGGCTCAGTGGTATTTAGACACCACAGGAGTTGATGGTTTTCGCTTTGACGCAGTGAAACACGTTCGAGCTGGTTTTTTTGCTGAATGGTTAAAACACGCTCGTTATCATGCAGGGCGAGATCTATTTGCTGTGGGAGAATATTGGTCTTATGAAGTTGATGCTTTACATTATTTTATTGAAGCTACAGGAGGTCATGTAGCTTTATTTGATGCTCCTTTACACTATAATTTCTCCGTTGCTAGTAAACAAGGTAATAACTATGATTTGCGACAAATATTCGATAATACTTTAGTAAAAGAGCAACCTAGTTTAGCCGTTACTTTAGTTGATAATCATGACTCTCAGCCATTACAAGCCTTAGAATCTATCGTTGAAAGTTGGTTTAAACCTCTAGCTTATGCTTTAATTTTATTGAGAACTGACGGTTATCCTTGCATTTTTTATGCCGATTATTACGGTGCTAATTATAAAGATGTAGGGGATAATGGTGAAGAATATGAAATTTGGTTAGATAGTCATCAATGGTTACTGGATAAATTTTTGTTTGTACGTCAAACTTACGGCTATGGCCATCAATATGATTATTTTGATCATCCAAATACTATTGGTTGGACAAGGTTAGGGGATGAAGAACATCCAGAGGGTATGGCTGTTATTTTAAGTAATAGTGAAGAAGGTACTAAATTTATGGAAATTGGACAAGCCAACTGTAAATATATTGACATTACTGAACATATCAAAGAACCTGTCATTACCGATGACAATGGTTGGGGTAATTTTTCTTGTCAAGGCGGTTCTGTTTCTGTATGGATAGCAGATATAACACCTAATTCCTCACACCAAAAATAGGTATAGAAACCACAAAACGATATACTGATTCTGCTGAACCTAGTAAAGATATATTACCTTTTTGCAGATTAGCTAAATAAGCACTAAATAATAAACTAATTAAATCATAATCATAATTATTTTGCTCGGCAATATCTAAACTAGAAGTTTCTAAGGCTTTAACTACATTAGTTACTTCTTTGTTTAATTTTAAGGCTTCTTGATAGGAGTTGATTTTCTCAAAAGAAATACCGTCTCCTAACCAAGGATGACTAACCCAACAGTTAATTTTTAACATTTGCGATCGCGCAGCACCGTTTAACGATCGCCCAGATATATGTACTTGTATTTCACCTCCTGCCCTTGAACCTTCAATGATGGTAATAAGGAGATAATATAAAGTTTTCTTGACTTTTTCTCGATCTAAATTCCAAACTTTTTCACCCGGTTCGATAGATAATCTTAAAGTATGTTCTTTACTACTCGCAACGGTTTCTAAACTTTTAAGAACTTGTTTACCTAAATCTTCTAAATCAACGGGAGTAAATTTGAGATGAACTTCAGTTTTCAGGTGAAATAATTTAGTAATTTCATCTACCAAAGTAATCATTTCCTGTCCGCTATTATGAATAATTTGTAAATATTCGAGTTGTTTCGGATTAAGTTTCCCATAGATTTCTTGCTTTAATACACTAGACATTCCGATGACAGAAGTTAAAGGAATTGATAATTTTTGTGCCAACTTATTTAATAATTGAAAACTTAATTGTCTGATGTATTCTTCTGAATCTAATAAACTATTTTTTTGAGGATTTATTCTTTGATTATGAGAAATATTATCCTGATGATTTTTAATAATATTTTGGTTATTTTTTTGAACAGTATTGACAGTATTTTTCCTGATTAATTCATTGCGTTCATATTCTGCCATACACCAACGAGCAGTAATCATCAGAAAATTAATTTCTGCTATGGAAAATTGCCTAAGTTTAGTATCAATTACTTCTAAACATCCGATACATAAACCATTAGAAATAAATAAAGGAACACCTAAATAGGAAACAACGCCATAATGTTGACTAAGAATACTTTTAGAAAAAAAAGGATCGATTAAAGTATTTTCAATAATTAAATAATTACCACTATCAATTATATTAATGGCAAAACTATTTTCCCCAGGAATTTTTTTTGTTTTTGCTAATTCATTCATTAACCCTAAATTGGATAAACCAGAAGCAGATTTAATCTGATATTCTTCCTTTATTAATATTCCTAAACAACACACAGGAATACCTAAACAATTAGTTACTGTTTGAGTCGCTTCATCAAAAATAGGAATGACTTTGTCTGTGATTAAATCGAGATTTTGAATTGCTAATTGTCGGTTGTTTTTCTTTAATTCAACGGACTGGTTATTCCAAATGCAAAATAAAGGTTTTGTCATCCTATCAATGGGGTTAAAAACAATGAACAATGAAGAATTAACACGATCATCTTATCACTATTTCTCATTTCCCTGATTATTTCTTTCCTTTATGATGTTGTCTTAACGTACTTATTGTTAAAGAGTTTTTCGGTTTCGGTTTCGGTTTCGGGTGTCAGGTTTAATCCCTTTACTCCTTGCCCTTTGCTTCTTTATGCACTCTTTGTAATTGTAAAGAAATATTACTAACTTTGTTAAGGACTGTTGCAAAACCGAAAAAAAATAATAATCAATGTCGGTTTTAGCTTAAATTTTTGTGTAGATGCAATTTATAATCAATAACTAGATTAAAAGATTTTTTAGGAGAAACAACGGTGACAATTCGTGTAGCAGTAGTAGGTGGAGGTCCAGCTGGTTCTTCTGCAGCAGAAGTTTTAGCAAAAGCGGGAATTGAAACTTATATTTTTGAGAGAAAATTAGATAACGCTAAACCTTGCGGGGGTGCGATTCCTCTTTGTATGGTGAATGAATTTGATTTACCTCCCGAAATTATTGATCGTCAGGTGCGTAAAATGAAAATGATTTCACCCTCAAATATTGAAGTCAATATCGGACAAACCCTCAAAGACGGTGAATATATTGGTATGTGTCGTCGAGAAGTTTTAGACGGCTTTTTGCGTGAACGTGCCGCTAAATTAGGTGCTAATTTAATTAACGGTACAGTCTATCAATTAGACATTCCTAACACCGATAAAGAGGCTTATACCCTTCACTATGCTGATCATTCTAATGGTACTGCTCAAGGGGAAATGAAAACTTTAAAAGTGGATTTAGTGATTGGTGCTGATGGTGCTAACTCTCGTATTGCTAAAGCTATTGATGCTGGGGATTATAATTATGCCATCGCTTTCCAAGAAAGAATTAAATTGCCTGAAGATAAAATGGCATACTATGAAGACTTGGCAGAGATGTATGTAGGTAATGATGTATCTCCTGATTTTTATGCTTGGGTATTCCCTAAATACGATCACGTTGCCGTGGGTACTGGTACAATGAAAGTCAATAAAGCCATCATTAAAGATTTACAAGCTGGGATACGTCAACGGGCAGCAAAACGCCTTGAAGGTGGCGAAATCATCAAAGTAGAAGCTCATCCCATCCCCGAACATCCTCGCCCTCGTCGTGTAGTTGGTAGAGTTGCGTTAGTAGGTGATGCGGCTGGTACTGTTACTAAGTCTTCAGGAGAAGGTATTTATTTTGCAGCTAAATCGGCGAGAATGTGCGCAGAAGTTATTGTCGAAACCAGTAATAATGGACAAAAAGTCCCCACTGAAGCAGATTTAAAAACCTACCTCAAACGTTGGGATAAACAATACGGTACAACTTATCTAGTATTAGATATTTTACAAAGAGTTTTCTATCGCAGTGATGCTACTAGAGAAGCCTTTGTGGAAATGTGTGCGGATATTGATGTCCAAAAAATCACTTTTGATAGCTACTTATATAAAACAGTTGTACCCGCTAATCCTTTAGTACAAATGAAAATTACCGCTAAAACCATCGGTAGTCTTTTAAGAGGTAACGCTTTAGCGCCATAAAAAAAACAATTAGGAATTAGGAATTAGGAATTAGGAATTAGGAATTAGGAATTAGGAATTAGGAATTAGGAATTAGGAATTAGGAATTAGGAATTAGAAAAGAAACAGGAAATTAATTTGAATTAATAATTAATAAATCTCCTCCTCTTCTTAACTCTTTATCCATTAGACTTCTTGCAGAAGTGGAGTAATGAGTAATAGGTAATGAGTAATGAGTTAAGAAATTAACGTTTTCCATCCTAAAATAGATTTTACTTTTTATTTTGCAAGAGGTCTATTAAAAATTCACTAGGGGAATTGTACCGCTTCCTGTAGTTGGTACATCCCCTTTATTAGTGTTTAATCCTTCAATGGTTGATGGTTTTTGTGTGGCAGAGTTATTCATTAAAGAGTCAATAAATTCATTGCCAGTACTAAATTTACTTTCAGATTTATTATCTCTTTCTAAAACGACATTTAATTTAGGGGTTTGATCTTGCTCTAAGTTTTCATCAACACTTCTCGAATCAATTCCTTGTAAAGAGTCTCCTGTAGTTGATATTTCTTCTTGTAGCTCATTTTGTGCTTTTACTGGAGAAAAATTTGAAAATAGGCTGATGGTGGCTATTAATATAATAATAAGTTGGCGATTATACATAATATTTTCTTTTTACTAACTCTTCTTCTCATAGTAATCAAAAATAAGAGGTTAAACATCGATAATTTAAGAATTGTTAATGGTTATTTCCCTGTCATAATAAAGTAGAAAAGTAATTTTAATATTTGACCATGAGTGATAATAAGATTAAAGAAAAATCAGCTACCGTTACTCAAGAAGATAAAGATAAAATAACTCCCCTGCGTTGTTTTACGGGAGGTTCAATTTCGGGTGGTTTGGCCATCGCCTCTTATTTATTAACAAAATCTGTGGTAATGACTTATTCTACCATGCCCATCAAGTTTAATAACCCAATGGCTATAAGAATTGCGGCAACTGTAAGAACATTGATTATGGGTGTCACCACCATGGCAACTTTTGTTTTTTTGATGGTGACGGTAGGTTTAATGGCTTTAGGAATAAAATTAATTATCGAGAAGATGAAAGGGGAATTAAGCTAAAGACTTCTCCATTTTTGGTTGATGGTTTGATAAAACACTTTGACGAAATGACTCAATAGAAACCAATTTACTTGAATCACAATCCCACAAAATAAATTTAGAACAATCTAACATATCTTTAATACGGATTGTCTTTACTTTCGAGAGAAGATGAATATTTTGATGATGACAGGCTTCAAGATGATAATTGGGGATTTTTTCAGAAAGATGATGAATGTTGTGATAGCCGATGTCGGCGGTAAACCATCTTAAAATAGTCGGTAATTCTAAATAAGTACTTCCTTCTATTGCACCTTTAATGTAATCCCAACCTTCGGTTTTATGGGCGTAAGAGTCTTCAAAAATATGTTGCACAAAAAAGATGTTGATAAAAATTGCGGCGGAAAAAGTCAAAGTAATAGAATAAACCGTAAGGAAAAATCCAGCACCCATAACGTAACTAAGAATAATCCAGATACTAATTACAAAAATATTATTTAAAAGTAAATCCCAAAATTCTTCTTTACTTTGCCAATGTTTGGACTGGTGATGTGAAATAATTTTTGATAATTTTAAAGTAGCATCTTTTTTCAGAGTGGTAATTACATCCATAATGAAATCATAAATACCAATAATTAAAGCAAGTCTTGGCTTAATCGCAAGGTAAAAGAAACCCCCCGGAATAGCCATTAAGGGGTGTCTTAATACTTCATAAAGCCTTTGATTAGGTGGGGTAAGGTTAGCAAATTCTTGGGTAGAAAGAAAGTCAGCTACACCTCGATAGCGTTCCCAATCACCATTTGTTTTATGATGGTAAGCATGATCTCTTGACCATGAATACTGAGGCATTGCATTAATAATTCCTAAGAGAAAACCGAAAATTCGATTAATCTTTTTTGATGTAAATAGTGAATAATGTCCACAGTCGTGCATTAAGGAAAAACAACGGAGGGAAAATAGTACTATTAAAATCATTATGGGGGGGAGTAATCCATAAGAAATAGGTGCAACTTTAAAGGCTAAAAACCACAAAAATATATAAGGAATAACGGTATTTAAGATTTGATAAATAGCCCGTAAGTCGTTACTTTTCATGTAGGGAATTAGAACAAAATCAGACTTTTTTATCGTATTTTTCATTTAATAAAATAAGGTTGTAAATCAATAATTAATTTGTTTCTTGTGGACTACTTAAAACAAGAGTTTGAAAATATCCTGAGTACTTTTCTATTTTATTCTACATTCTTCATTGTTCATTGTGCATTTATCCTTTAACCCCACTACTAGCATCGCTGGGGATAATGTATCGTTGTAGCAATAAGAATAATAATAAAACAGGAGCGACGGAAATAATAGATCCAGCAGCAATAAAACGCCAATTTAAATCTAAAGAACTAGCTAACTCTGCTACTCCTAAAGGTAGTGTATAATATTCTGGACGATCTAACACAATTAAAGGCCAAAGAAAGTCACTCCATGCACCAATAAAGACAAAAATTGCTAGGGTAATAATAGCTGGTTTTACTGCTGGTAACATAATATGCCACCAAATACCAATCTCGCTACAACCATCTATACGAGAGGCTTCTTCTAATTCTTTGGGTACACCTTGAAAGGCTTGTCTTAATAAAAAGATACCAAATGCTGAGGCTAAATTAGGTAAAATTATCCCGAAATAATTGTTTCTTAATCCGAATTGTACGGCGAAAATATATAAGGGTATCATTACTATTTGAAAAGGGATCATAATTGTAGCAATTACTAAGGCAAAAATGAGATCTTTTCCTTTAAAATTTAGTCTAGCTAAAGGATAAGCTGCTAGAGAGCAAAATAATAAATTTAAAATAACTGTTAACACGGCAGTGATACTGCTATTGATTAAATAACGCCCAAAAGGATAATTATTCCAGAGGAGAGTAAAGTTTTCAAAAGTAAATTTTTCGGGAATAAATTGAGGAGGAAAAGAAAAAATATCCTCTGTGGGAGATTTAAAAGAAGTGCTTACTAACCATAGTAATGGAAATAACATTAAAAGGGCAATGATAGTTAATAAACAGTAAATAAAAATAATTTGAGGTAAGGTTTTTTTATTGTGCATATCTTATTTTTTATACTCTGATGTGGTAAGTATAAAACTCAAAGTAGCTTATTTCAATCCCTAATAGCTTTAAATCGCCTCTCACCTCCAAATATGAGGGAGTTTAATTAATTTCTATCCCCATCACTATAACCTCTGAAGCTAATCTCTATGGTATCATTTTTTTATTTTTGATAATTTGACGGCTTTATCTAAAAATCATACCTTTATTCAGCAACGCCATGATTACAAAAAAGGTGGGCATTGCCCACCCCACAATTATACGTCTAACTGTGTTAGATTTAAACCCGGTCCATGTGTTTCGATAAATTCTCGACGTGGTGCAACTCGATCACCCATTAAGACGGTGAAAATATGATCAGCTTGGGCTGCATCTTCAATTTCTACTCGTTTCATCATACGGGTTTCAGGATTCATGGTGGTATCCCAAAGTTGTTGGGGCATCATCTCCCCTAAACCCTTAAATCGTTGAATATTGTAGTTAGCATTGGCAGGAAATTCAGCGATTTTTTGTTGTAACTCTCTTTCACTATAAAGATAGAAATGATTTTTACCTCTTTCCAATTTATAGAGAGGAGGACAAGCAATATAAATGTAGCCTTCTTCTACTAATGCTCTTTGATAACGATAGAAGAATGTTAACAAAAGAGTACGAATGTGTGCACCATCGACATCAGCATCAGTCATTATTACGATATGATGATAACGTAGTTGAGTAGGATCAAATTCATCTCCTCGAATGCCCAATCCCAAGGCGGTAATTAAGGATTGAATTTCGTTATTTTTATAGATTTTCGCATCATCGGTTTTTTCGATGTTCAAAATTTTACCACGCAAAGGCAAGATAGCTTGAAAACGTCGATCACGCCCTTGTTTGGCACTACCTCCTGCACTATCCCCTTCTACAAGAAATATCTCTGATTCAGAAGGATCACGAGAGCTACAATCTGCTAATTTACCAGGTAAAGGAGAGGATTCTAATACGGATTTACGGCGTACTAATTCTCTGGCACGTCTGGCGGCATCGGCGGCTTTAAAGGCTTGAATGGCTTTGTCAATGACGCTATCCGCTACATTCGGATTGCATTGTAAATAATCGTTTAAAACTTCCCCTACTAAGGAGTCAACAATGCCTCTTACTTCAGAGTTACCTAACTTTGTTTTAGTTTGCCCTTCAAATTCAGGATCTGGTACTTTCACAGAGATTACAGCTGTTAAGCCTTCTCTGACGTTTTCGCCCCCTAAATTTGGCTCATTTTCTTTAATTTTATTGCGTTTTCGGGCAATATTATTTAAGGTGCGAGTTAAAACAGCTTTTAAACCATCTAAATGTGTACCACCATCAACAGTACGAATATTGTTAGCAAAGCCTAGAATTGTGTCGCTATAGGAATCAATACACCACTGAAAAGCAACTTCAACTTGTACACCATTTTTCTCCCCTTCCACATAAATAATATCTTGGTGTAAAACTTCTTTTTCCCTTGTCATGTAGGTAACATATTCTCTGATACCTCCTTCATAACAATAGGTTTCGATATGTTCAGGAGTAACACGGCGATCGCTAAAAGTAATTTTAACTCCAGCATTAAGATAAGCTAACTCTCTAAGTCTGCCTGAGAGGGTATTATAATCAAATTCAGTGGTTTCGCTAAAAATCTCCTCATCAGGTAAAAAAGTGATAGAAGTTCCTGTAAAATCTCCAGTATCAGGTTTTGCGATTAATTCGGTAACAGGTACGCCTTTTTCATAGCGTTGAGTAAAAACTTGATTTTGTCGCTTGACGGTAACTTGCACCCATTCAGAAAGAGCATTAACCACAGAAATACCAACCCCGTGTAAACCTCCAGAAACCTTATAACCGCCACCGCCGAATTTTCCTCCAGCATGAAGTACCGTCATAACCGTTTCTAACGCTGACTTTTTCGTGGTAGGGTGAATGTCTGTAGGGATACCTCTACCGTCATCGGTGACAGAAACTGAACCATCTGCATTAATTTCTATTTCTATATGACTACAATAACCAGCTAAAGCCTCATCAATAGAGTTATCAACAACTTCATACACTAAGTGATGTAATCCTCTTGGTCCAGTAGTACCAATATACATACCAGGGCGCTTTCTAACAGGTTCTAACCCCTCTAGTACTTGAATTTGATCTACACCGTAATTCGTGGTTTGGTTTTCTGTACTCATATAAAGTTTTTCTCCGATTCAGGGGATTTTAAAAGATTTTTTGCCCTTGAATGATGTTTTTGTCAAAATTTATGATCTATAACAGTTTAACACGATTTTAACTATGACTCAAGGAATATTTTTAATTCGCAATAAGGTATCGCAAAAGTCGTCTTTGATTCCTTTTGTTAATTATTCTTGACAGTTTTAAAGGTTAGGTTAAGATTAGGTTAAGATAAAAGTAGGTCTAAATATACTATAGTATGGAGGTTAGAAAGCAATGAGCAATGTTATTGTTCAAGACGTTAAACAAAATTTTCTCTATCCCATTCATCCTTATCACGGTAAAGACTATTTTAAAGGTTTAATTCCTAATCGCCAGTTACAGCAGTTTACTTCTCAAGTGAGTTATATTGCAGGTTTACATAATAATGGTAAATTATCGACACAACAAGCCTATCAAAGAATAGAAACATTATGGGAAATATTAGAATCTGCTGATTGATAGTAAAGAAAAAAAGTTAATATCTTTGATCAAATTTAGTACGAATAGCGCCGTATTTTTGCCAATATTCTTTAAGTTGATGAGGAGTGTGTAAACTAGCTTTGGCTTGGTAGAGAATAACTTGACGATGATTCCCCATAGAAACTTTTTTAGGTGATTCTACACAGATTAAACTACCTCCTAAGATAGAGATATATTCTTCAAAACGTTCAATCATAGAATATTCTACGGTTTCTAAAATAAAAAAATGCCCTTGACAAATTAAATGGTGACTTTTAATCCAAATTTGTAATTTTTTGGTAGCTAAAATAGGGGTAATTTTCACCGTTAAGATACGATTACTCATGTTGATAAAAGATGATAATTCTTTGGTTTTACTGTAAATTGACAATAAAAATCAATGTTGAGTTATTTATTTTGAGAATCTAAATTAGGTGGTTTTAAAATTGGTAAAACACACCGAAAAATTGTTAAATTATCTTACATTGAAAAATTTAATTTTGGTGGTTTATTCAACTTAAAACTACTGGAAGTTATTATATTTGTTTTTGTTTAAATTGAATATTTAAGGTAAAATCTAACCTAATCGATAATTATTAATGAAGGTTTAAATTTTTACATAATAATTTTTTTTAACACAAATCTAACTGAGCTTATTAATAGAGATAGTGAGTATTTTTGAGTTAGTTTAAAGATTTTTAAAATCAATGAATAGTCATAAAAATTATGATTTGTTGATCCTTCTTTTTACTAATAACTCAACTATCCCTTTTAGGTTTTTTCTTTAGTTAACAGGGGTTATACTAGCGATACTAGCACCTTGTTTGTGGATGGTTTGATAAAGTTCAGATAATTGGTTATAAGGAATCATATAAACTTTATTAGGACGACGATATTTTGGAAAAGCATTATATACTTTTGCACGATAGCCAGTAACTTCGACTTTATAAATTTTACCATCATCACCAGCACCAACTCCTTGACGAGTAGCCGCCATTAAAGGAGTATCTTGGAATGCCCAACCACTACCAGCCGATCCACCTGAAGGAGGTATGATGGCTAAAGGAGTTTGAGTTAAGATGCTTTTATGAATTACTGGAGAGCTATTAGAGTCGCTACTGGCTGCACCTCGGAGCATGGCAAATAGATGGGTAAATTCTACCATGGTACGGTTATTATCGGTTTTATAACCACGATAGTAAGGTACAATATTATCTCCATAGGCTTCGGTATATTCGTCACTATCAACATAAACGTTAATATCGGCTTCATAACCAAGAGTATCTAAGACATCGCTATGGTATCTCATTTCATCTTGATTTTCGGGAGTACGACCTAATAAGTGTTTAAAATTAAGTTCTGTAAACCGATAACGAGGAGAAGGCTCAAAAAAGCGTTGACGGTATAAGTCGGAATTGGCGATCGCACGGACAAAATCCCGTACAGTTAACTGTCCATTTCTGAAACGAGATTCAGCATTAACAAGTCTTTCGCTTTTCATTACATAAGAATTACCAAGTACTTGACGATAAACAGCATTGATAATCTGTGAAATTCTCTCATCAGAATCATGGGGTTTTCTTTCAAGAATGTCAGCATCCTCAAATAGGCTAATACCTAAATTTGCGCCCTGTTGTAAAGACATTTGTTAGTCTCCTTTTATGAATGTGTTATTTTTGGTTTTAATTTTCTTAACAAAACTTAACAAGATTAACCATGATTAACTAAGATAAAAAAGTTGAATCAAAGATTTTTTAGCTTTTAAGTATTTGTACTTATTAACTTCTCAAAACTTTACTAAATAAGGATTTAAACCGATTATTTAGTAGTAATTGATGAGTTAATTTAAAGTTAATTTTAAATGTAGGGATATTTAACCCTAGTCAGATCTATTTATACAATGAGAAGAGTGCATTTATTATCAAGATTTGTAACAAATTTATTTAAAATTGATTTTTTCTAGTTTGTTTAATAAGTCTTTATGTTTTAACAGAATACTTGAGCAACATTTATTAACTCATAGCATTTTCTATGAAAGATAATAATTCTGATTCCGTGATAATTTTTATGTTTAATTTTTGTGCTTTTTCTAACTTTGAACCAGCATCATCTCCTGCTACTAAATAATTAACTTTCGCACTAATACTAGCGTTTACTTTTCCTCCAGCAGACTCAATTAATTTTTTTGCATCATTACGTTTTAAAGTAGGTAATGTGCCAGTTAATACAAATATTTTATTAGTTAATTTACCAGTATTTTTATTTTCATTGTTAGTAGCTAAGTTAATATTTAAACTTTTTAATTCTTCAATTAATACCATATTTGCTCGTAGTTTAAACCAATCAACAACAGAAGAAGCGATTTCAATGCCGATACCGTAAACCGATAATAAATCTTCTTTTTGTGCGTTAATTAAGTTATCAATATTAGTAAAATTTTCTGCTAGTAATTGAGCATTAACTGCTCCAACATAACGAATACCTAAACCATATAAAACTCGGTGAAAAGGTTGTTTTTTACTATTTTCAATAGTTGTGATTAATTTTTGTGCAGATTTCTCTCCCATTCTTTCTAAATCAGCAATTTCAAACACTTTTAATTTATATATATCCCCGATAGATTTAATCAGTTTAGATTTCATCAATAAAATGACGACTTTTTCTCCTAAACCTTTAATATCCATAGCTTCTTTAGATGCCCAATGAATCAAACTACCTCGTAAAATGGCGGGACATGAAACATTAACGCAGCGAGTAACAGCTTCATTGTCGAAACGTATTAACTCTGAATTACATTCAGGGCAATTACTGGGCATCTGGTAAGGTTTAGTATCAGAAGGGCGTAAATCTTTGATTACTTCCACAACTTCGGGGATAATTTCTCCAGCTTTGCGAATAATTACAGTATCCCCTATCCTAATGTCTAATTCTTGCACATGATCACTATTATGTAAAGTGGCTCTTTGAACAATTGTCCCAGCTAACTGTACAGGTTTCATGATAGCCATAGGAGTTACAGCCCCTGTGCGCCCGACATTGACGGTAATGTTTTTGACTATGGTAGTTACTTCTTCCGCAGGATATTTTACTGCTATAGCCCAACGGGGAAATTTTTGAGTAAAATCTAAGGTATTTTGTAAGGTAAATTGATTAATTTTTACCACTACCCCATCAGTCATATAAGGTAAATTTTTTCTTTCTATTTCCCAATAATCTAAATATTTTTTTACTTGGTTTAAATCTTGACAAGTTTGATAATTAGAGTTGATTAAAAATCCACTTTGTTGTAAAAATAGTAAGGCTTTTTCTTGAGTATTAATATCTTTATTTTCAGGGGATATATAAAGATTATAAGCAAAAAATTGTAACTTTCTTTGACTAACAATATTAGGATTTAGTTGTCTTAAAGTTCCAGATGTAGCGTTACGAGGATTAGCGAATAAACTTTCTTTATTTTTTTCTCTTTCTTGATTAATGCGATTAAATTCTTTTAAAGGTAAAAAAGCCTCTCCTCTTACTTCTAAAATAGAGGGAGGATTATCAATATTTAATTTTAAAGGAATTGAGTGAATGGTGCGTAAATTATTAGTTATATCTTCTCCTGTGATGCCATCTCCTCTAGTTAAACCTCTGGTAAAAATACCATTTTCATAAGTTAATGCAATGGCTGCACCATCTATTTTTAATTCACAGATATAATTATATTTTGGGATATTTTCTATTTGTCTTTGCCAACGATTTTCCCATTGTTTTAACTCCTCAAAATTGAAAGCATTTTCTAAACTATAAAGAGGAATATTATGATTGACAGAATCAAATTTTTTATCAAGTTTATCTCCTACTCTTTGAGTGATACTATCTGATGTAATTAAACTAGGATATTGATTTTCTAAGTTTTGTAATTCTCGATAAAGTTGATCATAAATAGCATCTTCCATAATAGGATTATCTAAAATATAATAAGCATAACTAGCTTCTTGTAATTTAGATTTTAAATGAGTAACTCTTTCTATAATATTATTTGGTATTTTTGACATTTCGTTAAAAAAATAATAACTAAGTAATAATTATTTACTAAATTTAATCCTTATTTTACCCTAAATTTATTTTAATTCCCGTTGAATGTCTATTAAGTAGTCAGTAGTCAGCTATGAAAAGTAGCTAAAATTCTCACAAATAATTTAGGAATCCTATACAATCCCTAAATGCTTAAGTTTTTATTCAAAAATTCTGATAATTATTGTTGGTTAAGTAGTATTAAAATATAGAATATTTACCGATAATTAATATTTTTATATGATGTTATTTTTCACCATTAAAATATAATTATTGTTATAGATAAACTTATTTTATTTTATTTTATTTTATTTAAAGAAATATTTAACTCTGATTGATTACTATTAGGATTAGGTGATGAATTAGTTAAGGCAATTGCTTTTACAGAATCAGAAAAGGCTTTTATTTCAGGAGTTAAAGAATTAGATAAATTAGGATTAACTGTTTGTGTCAAAGTTGTCGCTTTTTCAATATCACAATAAACGTAACCATTATTATTTTTAGGCAAAGATTCCGTTGTAAGTTTAAAGGTATCGTTATTAACTAAAGCATTAGAAGAATTAGTATTTTTGATAGTTTGAAAGTCACCCAAAAAAGTCATTAAAAAGTTATTATTATCTAACCATCCATAGGTAACAAGATTTTGTTGTAAAGTATTCCATTGAGTGATATTAATACCTTCTATATTATTTTGTTTTACTTGAAGAAAAGGTAAAAATTTAAAGGTATTTTCTAGGGTAGTAAAGGTTTTTTCTCCTTGAATTTTATTACTACTTTCTAACAATAATAAACCTTGTAGAGAATTATTATTAGGAGGAAGTAAGGCTAAAGCAAATTCTCCATCAAGCCAACTAAAAACATCGGTATCTAAATCTAATTTTAATGATTCCATAGTGGCTATTTTTGCTTGATTAATTAATTCATTCAACTCAGGAATATTTTGTTTTTCTTCATTTAACTCTTGCCATAATTGATTAATTCCACCACCACTTATCATACAAATAGCGTTATCTGGTATTCTTTCTAATAATTTTGTCGAGACTGGTTTTCTATTTTTATAAAAATTAAAAGGTTGAGAATAATTAACTAAACTACTAATTTTTATTCCATGATTTTCGACACTTAAATTCATCGCAATAGATGTAATTTTTTCTAATTCTTTTTGGGTTTGTTGATTAATTTCAACTTCATTGAATAGATTTAAAAACTCTTTACCATAATTAGGTAAATAAACTTGAATAAGGGCATCATTAACAGTAAAATCTTGGGATGATATATTAGCTAAAGATTCTCCTCCTTTATAAGTATCAATTACTTTTTTGGCGTTGCTGAATTAAGGTATGATTTTTAGATAAAGGGGTCAAATTATCAAAAATAAAAAAATGATACAATGTCCAGAGTGCGGGTCTAAACATATTCACAAAAATGGAATTAAAAAAGGAAAGCAAAATCATCT